>CAKUOX010000009.1 GCA_934670175.1 uncultured Clostridia bacterium
ACTTTATCCCGTCTCTTCCCGTCCTATCCCTTTTTTTCATTTAATTCTCTCCGTCACAGCAGGAAAACCTTGAAGAGACGCTGTGCGCGCTGATCGAGATGTTTTACACGTTTAAAAATGAGACGCTGGACGCCATTTCAGACGGCGATTTGATTGGCTGCATGAAATTCGAATTCGACAACGCCTGCCATGGCTCGACGGAGCTGCTGACGGAGGCGCTGGACAGGCTGGCGCGGCGCGTGCGGGCAGGGGAGAGATAAAGTATGCAGCAATTGGAGATTCGCCGTCCGATGGCGCGGGAAGCGCTGAATCCACGATACTACCTTCGATCCCTGTTGGCGGAGGCGCGGCGCTGCGCGCTGATAAGCGATGCGGAAATTGCGGCCGTGCAGGCGGGCATGCAGGCGCTGGTGCTGCGTCAGGCGGCGGCGTGGGCGCGTGGGAGGAGCAGCTCCGTGCCCGCGAAGGTTGCGCAGGAGATTTTTACCTCTGCGGCCTTCGTGATCGGGCTGCGGCTCAAGGCATGTGCCGAACCCGAAGACGCCGTGGAGGCGCTCCGGCAAAGCGCGCCCGATGTGCTCTTCGACGCGGGGCTTGAGCTGATCGACCGCAAACTGACCCGCGCGCGGCTGATGCAGCGGCGCATCGAGGCGCGGCTGTTTGAAACGCCGAATCATTTCTACCGCGGTACGATCGTCGACGGCGTGAACGGCTTCTTCAAGCTCTACAAGCCGCAGCTTGCCGCGCATGAGATCCACATCACGGCGGACTACCCGCCCTGTCTGGGGCGGCCCGAGCTGGACGGCATTGAATTTATCGAGCATTATCTGCGCCGTATCGAAGCGGAAAATGCCTTTCTGACATGCTTTGACGCGGACGATGTGCACCATCTGCTCTGCGGCGTGAGCGCGGATTACGCCAGCTGCCCGATGAACCTGTTCGAGCCGGTGCTGCTGTCTGCGCTGGGACTTATGCTGCTGAAGCGGCCGCCGCGCCGTCTGGAGCTTGTGCCCGCCGAGGCCGCGCGGCTCACGGCGCGCTTTTCTGTGATGGACGCGCGTGAAGCGCAGGCCGAATTATCGGGCGCGCTGACGCAATTGAGCGCCGCCATGCCGCTGCCGGACGTCGCCGTGCGCTATGCCGCGCGCTGCATTCCGGGCATCGCGCGGGGCAGGGTATGCTTTTTTGCGCCCGCCTGTCCGGAGGATGCGCCGAAGCTGATCCTCAGCTGCGCAGACCGCATGCCGGACGCGCAGTATCGGGCGCTGATCGAGCAGATCCGCTGGGCGGACGGCGATAAGAAGCTCGAGCTGCTGCTCGGCGGCATTCATTCCATTCCGGATCTGCTGGATGCGCTGGGTGACGCGGAGCTTGCCCGCGATGATTTTGCCGCATTGGTGGAGCGGCTGTCGCCGCCCGTCGTTGCGGCGCTGATGGCGCAATATCCCGCCGACGATTTTCTGCAGTATGAATGGGAGCAGTGGCTGTTCGACGCGCTGCAGGCATATCGGCGCGCGCTGCCGCCCGAACTCGCCGCACAGCTCGACGCCGCCGTCCGTGCAATCGAGCGCGGCGGGCATGATGGGCAATGACGGCTGATGATCGCCAGACGTTTTACGGTGAGGTTCGGTAAATTTTCGATCGGAAATGGCTCAAAGGCGCGCCCTTAGCGCCGCCCTTCTGCCAGCGGCGCGATCACCTCGCGCCAGATGGTCTCAAACACCATGCCGCATTCATCCTCATTCAGGATCTCGTGGCGCAGGCCGGGGAACATGCGCCCCTGTACGTCGGTAAAGCCCGCGCGGCGCATGGCGTCCATCGCGTACTCAAAGCCCTTCGCGTCGGGCGCACAGGGATCGTCCGCACCGGAATAGAAGCGCACGGGCAGCGTCCTTTGCGCCTGCGGCAAATGATATGCCCGCTGCATCAGCCGCAGCAGCGCGCGGTTGCCGTTGAGCGTGAAGCGGAACGAGCACAGCGGGTCGGCCTCGTAAGCGCGCACGTTATCCATGTTTCTGGAGATCCATGCGCAGGGATGCTTCGGATCTGGAAAGCGCTTTTGAAATTCGCCGATGGTCATGGCATAGAACAGCTTGCTGCGGTAGCGCTCGCCCAGCAGCCTCGACAGCACGGCAATCATTTTAAGCCCGAGCCCCGCGGCTCTGTTTTCACCGGGGCTGCCGCACACGATCAGCGTGTCGATGTCGCGCGCATACAGCCCCGCATAGGCGCGCACCGCCAGCGAGCCCATGCTGTGGCCGAAGAGGATGAGCGGCACGCCCGGCCGGCGCGTGCGCATCCACAGCGTGATCTGGTGCAGGTCGTCTACCAGCGCGCCGTCGCCGTCCTGATAGAAGTAGCCCAGATCATCTGCACTGTGCACGGAAGCGCCGTGGCCGCGATGGTCGTTAATTACGCAGGCACAGCCGTGCTCGGCCAGATAGCGCATGAAGGGCAGGTAGCGCTCCTTATGCTCTACCATGCCGTGGGAAAGCTGCACCAGCGCGCGCACTTCGCCTTCCGGCTCAAGCAGCATCAGCGACAGCGGCAGGCCATCGCGCGCGGATTCGAGCGTAAAGCATTCCGTTTTTTTCATGAGGCATTTCTCCTTATCCATGGATGGGCAAGCGTCAGCAAAAAAACGCCGACAATTCTCTGAGGTGTAAGAATTAGCAAAGCAAGGGCTTTGCGGGTCGGCGGATTTCGCAGAAATACGTCGACAATTCTCTGACAACACTCATCATAACATATGTGAGGCGAACGATGCAATATCGTTCGCCCCAGATATGTATAGATCAGATTTACTTCTTATAGAACGGCCCGTAGTTCGCGCAGGCGCGATAGTCGGCGCCCTCCTTGTCCATGCCGAAGGCATTCCAGCAGGACGGGCGGAAGATGTCGCCGGCGGGCACGTTGTGCATCGCTACGGGGATGCGCAGCATGGAGCAGAAGGTGATCAGATCCGCGCCGATATGGCCGTAGCTGATCGCACCGTGGTTTGCGCCCCAGTTGTTCATCACGTCATAGGCGGTTTTGAACGGGCTGCCCTCCTTGCCGTCACAGCGGGGTGCGAACCAGGTGCAGGGCCAGGTGTAGTCCGTGCGCTTCCAGAGCTTGTCGGTCACGTCGTCGGGCAGCTCCACCGTCCAGCCCTCGGCGATCTGCAGCATCGGGCCCAGACCGTCCACCAGATTCAGGCGGATCATCGTGGCGGGCATCTCGCAGTCGGTCAGGAAGCGGGAGGAATATCCGCCGCCGCGGAAATAACCAAGGTCGGCGTAATTCCAGGTCGTGTGCTTCATGATGGCGTCCTGGTCGGCCTCGCTGACCTCGTACCAGGGCTTCATCAGGCGCTCGCCCTTCTCATTGCGCGCCTGACCGTTGGCGTCCAGACAGCAGGCGCCGGAATTGATCAGGTGGATAAAGCCGCCGTTTTCCTTTGCCACGCCCTCGATCTCGTAGCCCGTGCAGCGCTTGACGGCTTCGGGGCTCCAATAGGTACGCACGTCGGCAAACATCTGCGCGCGGTTGGTCAGCAGCTTCATAAACAGCATGCCCAGACCGTTGAGCACATCGTTTTCGGTGGCCAGAATGTACGGCTCGCGCGCGCCCTTATGGTCGAAGGAGGTGTTGAGCATGGCCTCGGGGAAGTCGCAGTTGGGATAGAAATCCGTCCACTGGCGCTGTCCCTGGAAGCCGCCGGCGATGGCGTTGTGCCCCACCATTTCTTCCTCGCAGCCCTCGGGTAGGTTCGGGTTGCCGTTCATCAGATCCTTGATGATCAGGTACATCTTCAGCGTGAATTCCCAATCCTTATCCTTCTGCTCGCGGCTCTTCTGGAGCGCCTCGGGGTTCTTGTCGAAGCCCTCGATCACGTTCTTGTCCGCCCAGACCTTCAGCTGCTGGTATTCGGCTTCATTGTAGATGCCAAGCGTCATGCGGCGAATGACCTCGACCTCGTCCACAGATTCCACGCGCATGCCCAGGTATTCCTCAATGAACTTGGAATCGATGATCGAGCCGCCGATGCCCATCGTCACGGAACCGATCTGCAGGTAGGATTTGCCGCGCATCGTAGCGGCGGCGACGGCGGCGCGGCCGAAGCGCAGCAGCTTTTCCTGCACGTCCGCAGGAATGGAGGTATCGTCCGCCTCCTGAACCTCGTGGCCGTAGATGCCAAAGGCCGGAAGCCCCTTCTGAGCGTGCGTAGCCAGCACGGAGGCCAGGTACACCGCGCCCGGGCGTTCGGTGCCGTTAAAGCCCCACACGCCCTTGATGGTGTTGCGATCCATGTCCATGGTTTCCGAGCCGTAGCACCAGCAGGGCGTCACCGTGAGGGTGATGGCCACGCCGTTTCTGCGGAATTTTTCTTCACAGGCGGCGGACTCGGCCACGCGGCCGATGGTGGTGTCGGCGATGATGACCTTCACCGGTTCGCCATTGGAATAGCGCAGGTTTTCTTCAAAGAGCTTCGCGGCGGATCTGGCCATATTCATGGTCTGCTCCTCCAGGCTTTCGCGCACCTTCAGCGCGCCGCGGCGGCCGTCGATGGTGGGACGGATGCCGATGACGGGATAGGAACCCACATATCTGTTTTCTGCCATGATTTTTCCTCCTTAAAATATTTATGTACGATGCAATGTGATCGATTCATTACGGATTTAATCACAATATAACATTGATTTTGCCGCCTGTATTGTGGTATAATCACAGAAAGTGGTCAGATATTCACTCGCAGATGCTGTGCGCAGAGAGGAGACGCCGAAAAAATGCATTATCTGGATTATCACGAGAAAATTCAGCACCGCACCCATGATTTTCCGTTGGCGCATTATTATGTGGACGAGCATTTTTCCCGCTACCGGATGACCATGCACTGGCACAAGGAAATGGAGATCATACTGGTGCGCAGCGGCAGGATCCGCTTTTATCTGGATGATCGCGAGCTTCTGGCGGAGGCGGGCGACCTGCTGACGCTGGGCAGCGGCGTGATCCACGGCGGCGAGCCGGAAAACTGCGTCTACGAATGTATCGTGTTCGACCCGCAGGCGCTTACGCCGCAGATGGGATCGCTCCGGAACGAGCTGCAGCCGCTGCTGCGCAATAATATATTCCTGAAAAATAGTGCGATTGAGGCCGATCCACGGCTGCGCGACGCCGCGCGGCAGCTCTTCGCGCTGGCGCAGGACAGCTTTGTCAGCCGCGGTCTTGAAATGATGGGCGCGGTTTTCAGCTTTCTCGGCCTGCAATTGCGCAGCCTTTCCAGCGCGCAGCTGCAGACCGTGTCCGAGCACAGCTGGCAGAAGGCCGAGCAGCTCAAGCCCGCGCTGGAGTACATCGAGCAGCATTATGGCCAGCGCATCACGCTGGATACGCTGGCCAGGCTGACCGGCTTTTCACCGAAGTATTTCTGCCGCTATTTTCGAACCATCGTGCATCGCTCGCCCATCGACTACCTGAACTGCTATCGCGTCGAATGCGCGGCGAACCTGCTGGCTACCGCCGATATGAACGTTGCCGAGACCGCGGCGCACTGCGGCTTTTCCGATTCCAGCGCCTTTATCAAGCAATTTCGCAAATACAAGGGCACCACGCCCAAGCAATACAAGCTGCGCGCGTCTCAGGGCGGCACGCTCACCTGAGCGCGGCCTGCAGCTGGGCGATCTGCGCGCGCATCAGGCAGAGCGCCGTGCCGACGTCGTTTAGCGCCACGGCGGCCTCTCCCTGAATGCTCAGCGATGCCAGCTCGCTCTCAAAGCGCAGTACCGCGCCCTCCGCCAGCAGCCGAAGCTCAGGCAGCGCCTTGCAGATAAGCGTTATAAGATCCTGTTCCATGTTCATATCCTCCGTTCTCAGTATGAATGGTCTCTGATGTATTCCAGGTGCTGCTCAAAATGGAGGCGAAACGCCCGAAGCTGCTTGTCCGTAGCGGGGAAAAAGGGCCGCCAGCCCCAGGTGGCGGAGCAGTAGTGATAATCGATGTCCCGCTGCATATTGGGCGAAAAGGCGTTTTCGCAGAACCATTTGACGATCATGTAGCGCTCCAGCAGGTTGTAGATGCCGTAGGCCTTGCGGTTGTGGCGCAGGTAAGTAAAGGGCGCCGACTGACCGTTCTCATCCTTGCGGACGCCGTAGCTTACATATTGCCGGATGATGCAGCACAGCTCCGGATGGAGCCTGGAATTGACGCTGTATTTCCAGCCGTCGCGATAGGGCTCACGGTAGAGTCCCTTGTCCAGCTTGGCCTTGCAGTCGGCGGGCGTGCCGTCCTCAGCGGCGGGCTTACGCCCGAAGTCGTAGCGCGCGACGCGGCCGAGATGCTTCTGGCTGTACCGGTCATCGTCATTGAACAGCCAGACAGAGAGCATGCCCGTGGTCTTGCTGAAATGCCATCTGACTTCATCCACCTTCCGAATGGCCACCGCGCGCACCGCCTTTCCCGCTCGTCTGTACGGATGCTATTATAGCACGATAATTCGATATGGAAAACTATAATAGTACAATTTCTGCTAACTTTATTTTAATTTATATACGATATATTGCGGCTGCAGGGCGATGCTCAACCATATATAGAACACGCTGTAATTTCCTGCATGTAAAATTGCGTTAAGGGAAAAATTAATAAAATTAACATTCCGAAACGGAGCGTCGATCCCGCGCGCCTTGTCATACCGCTTCAAGCATGGTATACTTTTTTTGTAATGAGAATCTGCAAAACCGGAGCTTATCCGAAGGTAGAAGCTGCGGCGGGAAGGAAAATGCGAATGATTTACGCGGAACAGGAAAAATGGGGTTCGATCGGGGAAAAGACGGTGTATCTGTTTCAACTGCGCGATGCGGCGGGCATGGCGCTGAGCGTGTCCAATTACGGCGGCATCATCCAAAGCTGGAGAATACCTGAGGCGGGCGGCGCGATGCGGGAAATGGTGCTGGGCTACGATACGCTGGCGGAATACCGGAGCAGCGCCACGTTTTTCGGCGCGGCGATCGGCCCGATCGCGGACAGACTCGCGGACGGCTGCTGCTGCGTTGGCGGCGTAAGGGCGCAGTTTCCGCGCAACGCGGGGCCGGACTGCATGCACAGCGGGCCGGACGGCTTTCATACCCGCATTTGGAACGCGCGCCTGCTGGAAAACGGCATTGCGCTTTCCTATCAGTACGCGGTGGGCGAAATGGCGCTGCCGGGCAGCTTGCGGGCGGAGATCCGCTATCTGCTGCTGCCGGAAAACACGCTGCGCATCGAATACGCGGCGGAATGCGACCGTGAGACTGCGCTGAGCCTGACCAATCACAGTTACTTTACGCTCAGCGGCGGTGAGGCGGCGTGCACGCAGGACGTGCTGACGGTGCATGCGGATACTTATGCGGAAACGGTGTTCGAGGCAGCGCCCATCTGCACGGGCAGACGCCTGCCGGTGGATGGTACGCCCCTCGACCTGCGGTCGGGCAGGGTGATCGGCGAGGTTCTGGCGCATGCCGATTTTCCGGAGCTGCGGCGCGCGGGCGGCGTGGATCATTTCTTCCCGATCGACGGCGCGGGCATGCGCGAACATGCGCGCCTGCGCTCCGAGCGAGAAGGACTCGAGCTGATCTGCACCTCCGACGCGCCGGGCGTGCTGGTATACACCGGTAACGGTCTCGAAAACGAGCGCGGCAGGCAGGGCAAAACGTACCGGCGGAATTACGCCGTTTGCCTGGAGACCGAATGTTTTCCCAACGCCATCAATTTTCCGGAGCATTGCGCGAAGGTGATATTGCCCGCCGGCACGCGCTTTGCCTCCTGCACGGAATTCAGCGTTCGGCATATCTGAAACGACTGGCGCGATCCGGCATCGCGTGTTATAATAATGACAGCTATAAACAAGCTGGGAGGATGGATCATGGCGAAATCGAAATTGGAAATGTGTATGGAAACCTTCCCGAAAACGGATATCTGGATGGATTCGTTCAGCGTGAGCGACCACGAATATGCGCTTGCACACGGCTGCGTGGGCATTACCACCAGCCCTACCTGGGTCGGACACATGCTCTGCGACGAATATGAGGCGCAGAAGCCGCTTCTGCGGCAGATCATCCGCGAAAACCCCACGCTGGACGATCGGGAGATCACCTGGAAATGGACGCTGGAAATGGGCCGGCAGCGCAGTAGGTGTATGCTGCCCGAGTGGGAAAAGGGCGACCCGAGGAAGGGGCGCTTCTCCATCCAGCTCTCCGTGTATGATTACCGCAGCGCGGAAAAAATGCTGAAGATGGCCGAGGAGGTCAACGCGCTCGGCCCGAACATGCAGGTAAAGATCCCCTGCACCACGGCCGGCATCACTGTGATGGAGGAAGCCACCTACCGCGGCATCAGCGTGATGGCGACGCTGTGTTACAGCGCCGATCAGGCCATTGCCGCAGCGGAAGCCATGCAGCGCGGCATTGCGCGCCGCGAGGCCGAGGGTCTGGATACGTCCATGCTCAATCCCGTGTGCGCGGTGCTGCTGGGCATGCAGGAGGACTGGCTGCGCAGCTATGCCGATTCCATCGGCCGCGTGCTGGATCCGGAGGCCTTCACCTATGCGGGTGAGGCCGTGTGCAAGCGCGTGTATGAGATATACCAACAGCGCGGCTACCGCACGCGCGTGCTGGTTGCCTACTATCGCCACCATCGCCACTGGTCGGCGTTCATGGGTGGGGACATCATCATGACCATTCCCTGCAAGTGGCAGAGGCGCTTTGAAAACTGCGATATTCCGATCGAGAACAACATGGATAAGCCTGTGCCCGAGCGCTACATGGCGCAGCTGATGCGCCTTGAGCCCTTTGTGCAGGCCATGACGCCCGGCAGCCTTGCGGTTGAGGCGTTCGACAGTTTCCCGCCGGTGATCCTTACGCTGCGCTATTTCATTTCTCTTTATGAAAAGGGTGTGCTGCTGGTGCGCGATCTGATGCTGCCCGCGCCGGTGTGACCGGCGGACGTGCGACGATTACAGCAGGAGTGAAAAGAGAATGAAGGTACTGGTACTGAACGGCTCTCCAAAGCGCGATGCGAGCGATACCATGCACATTACGCGCGCGTTTCTGGAGGGTATGGGCGAAGGTGCGCAGATCGAGGCGGAGATCATCCATGTCATTGACCGGCACATCGAATTCTGCCGGGGCTGCTTTGCCTGCAAGCGCAACGGCGGCCGCTGCGCGCAGCAGGACGACATGGCGGAGATCCTGCAAAGGATACTTGCCGCCGACGTGCTGCTGTTCAATTTCCCGCTATACTGCTACGGCATGCCCGCGGCGCTGAAGAACCTGATCGATCGAACGATGCCGCTGTCCGCCATGGCGATGCAGAAGGTGGGCGAGCGATACGAGCATGTGGGGCAGGCCGATTACGCGCATTTGCGCTATGTGATGATCTGCGGCTGCGGCTTCCCAAACAGCCGGCACAACTTCGAACCGGCCGTAGCGCAGTTCAAGCTGATGTTTCCCAATAATCATACGATCATCACCGTGCCGGAAAGCCCGATGTTCAACGCGCCCGAGGCGGCGCCCGTTACTGCGCCGAGGCTGAAGCTGGTTCGGCTGGCAGGACGGGAATATGCGCAGACGGGCGAAATCAGTCCGGCGCTGCTTGAACAGCTCGGCTCGCCGATGATACCGGAGGACATGTACGCGCGGATTGCCAACGGAGAAGCGCCGGAATAAGGTTGTTGGCTGTAAAAAGCCGGCGCCGGATCGCCTGCAAAGGCAGATTCGGGAAAATGCTGGGGAAAGCTGTTTTAACAATAAAAGAGCTTGACAGTCGATAACGAAACTGATATAATAATCAACGGCTTAAAAAAGCACATGTGCCATAGACAGCGAGTGCAGCGATGCGTAAGACTGATTTGGTCGCTCGCCGAGGCGCAACGGATGAGTTTCGTACCGCCCTTGCGTCTTTAGCGCAAGGGCTTTTTTCTGTCCAATGATTCTGGACGGGAATGTGAGGTGTTTAATAATGTCCAATGCTAAAATTCTGGAATCCAAGAAGGCAGTCGTAGCGAGCATCAAGGAAAAGTTTGATCGCGCTCAGACCGTGGTTCTGGTGGATTATCGCGGCCTGACCGTCGCGGAGGATACCGAACTGCGCAACCAGCTCCGTCAGGCGGGCGTTGAATACATGGTTCTGAAGAACACGATGATTCACCTGGCCACCAAGGAGATGGGCTTTGACCAGTTGGCGGCACATCTGGAAGGCCCCACGGCCGTGGCTTTCGGCTACGAAGATATGATCGCTCCCGCGAAGATCCTCAGCGACTTCTCCAAGAAGGCGAAGAAGATGACGATCAAGTGCGGCATCTGCGATGGCGCTTATCTCGACGAGGCTGGCGTTCAGGCGCTGGCGAGCCTGCCGAGCAAGGAAGTGCTCATTGCCAAGATCATGGGCAGCATGATGAGCTCTGTTTCCAAGTTTGTGTACTGCGTGGAAGCGCTGCGCAAGAAGATGGCTGGCGAAGAATAATGTGCGCCGCCTGAACCCTAATCTGATTTAGAAATAATAATGGAGGATACTACCATGACGAATGCAGAAATCATCTCCGCAATCGAAGGAATGACGATCCTTGAGCTGGCTGACCTGGTCAAGGAAATGGAAGAGAAGTTTGGCGTGTCTGCTGCGGCTCCGGTCGTTGCGGGCGGTGCTGTTGCCGGTGGCGCTGCTGAGGCTGCCGAGGAAAAGACCGAGTTCGACGTTATCCTGAAGGAAGCTGGCGCCAAGAAGCTGAACGTCATCAAGGTCGTTCGCGAAGTGAAGCCGGGCCTGGGCCTGAAGGAAGCCAAGGAACTGGTGGATGGCGCTCCGTCCACGCTGGCAGAAGGCATTGCCAAGGAAGCTGCCGAGGAAATGAAGAAGAAGTTCGAAGAAGCCGGCGCTGTGATCGAGATCAAGTAATCCGGACTGAGTCGAATGGCGATGGGGGAGGCCGCGACAATAGCGTCGCAGCCTCCCTTTCGCAATCCTGTACAGTGAAAAACTCGGCGAAACTTTGTAAAATTTACTACAAAGGCCTGAAATAGCTTGCAATTTATGTGAAGCTATTCTATAATCTAATAGTCTGCCCCGGATGTGGGCTGCTGTTTTTGTTGCAAATTTGCGATGGGAAATGGACGGCGGCCGCGAATCCCGCGGGAGCCGCATCAAATATTATGGGAGGTGTCGAAATTGGCATCGGATAAGCGCATTAAGGTATGCCTGGCGTGCTCTGAGTGCAAGCAGCGCAATTACAATACCATGAAGAACAAGAAGAACGATCCCGACCGCCTGGAAATGAACAAGTACTGCCGCTTCTGCAAGAAGCACACCAGCCACAAGGAAACCAAGTAAGCCCGTCCAACGCATAGAAGAAGGATGTGAAATTATGGCAAACGCAGTAGAGAAGAAGGCGAAGCCCTCTTTCTTTGTTCGCGTCGGCAATTTCTTCAAGCGCATCGGCCGCTTCTTCAAGAATATGTGGCACGAGCTCAAGAAGGTTACCTGGCCGTCCGGCAAAGATGTGCTGAACTATTCTCTGGTCGTATTCGTTTTCATGGTGATCATGGGCGTCATCATCGGGCTGATCGATTTCGGCTCCGGCGCGCTGATCGACCTGATCGTCAAGCTCTGATTCGAGGGCTCGGATTATGTCAGAGAATTCTGAGATTAAATGGTATGTGGTTCATACCTATTCCGGATACGAGAACAAGGTGAAGGTCAATCTTGAAAAATCCGTTGAAAACAACGGTCTTCAGGATAAGATCGTGGAAGTCTGCATTCCGGTGGAAGAAGCCGTGGAGATCAAGAACAACAAGCGCCGCACGGTGCAGCATAAGCTGCTGCCCGGCTATGTGCTGGTCAAGATGCAGATGACCGATGAAACCTGGTATATCGTGCGCAATACGCGCGGCGTGACCGGATTCGTGGGCGCCGGCAATAAGGCGACCCCGCTGTCCGAAACGGATTTTGCCTCCGTATTCGATTCCGTGCCGAAAACGCGGATTGACATTCAGGTGGGCGACAATGTGCGCATTCTGTCGGGTCTGTTTGAGAATTTCACCGGCAAGGTGACCAGTATCGATCTGGAAAACCAGAAGATACATGTGGTCGTGCCGATGCTCAAGCGCGAGACCGATGTGGAGCTGGCGTATGATGAGGTCGTCCGCGAAGGCTGATTCCGGTCTGGTTTTTACTGTAAGCCCGCTTCGCTCGGGTTTCAGGGAGTGGGAGGGATGATTCTTGCGTCCCGCTACACCACATCAAATAGAGGAGGATACCCACTATGGCAAAGAAAGTTACTGCGCTTATCAAGCTGCAGGTGCAAGCCGGCAAAGCAACGCCCGCACCGCCGATCGGTCCCGCCCTCGGTCAGCATGGCGTGAACATCCCCGGATTCTGCAAGGAATTTAACGATCGTACCGTCAAGCAGGCGGGCCTGATTATCCCGGTGGTCATCACCGTGTATCAGGATCGTTCCTTCACGTTCATTACCAAGACGCCTCCGGCGGCCGTTCTGATCAAGAAGGCCTGCGGCATCGAGCATGCTTCCGGAGTTCCGAACAAGGAAAAGGTCGCCAACATCACCAAGGCTCAGATCAAGGAGATCGCAGAGCTGAAGATGAAGGATCTGAACGCGGCTTCCATCGAAGCGGCGATGAGCATGATCGCTGGCACCGCGCGCTCCATGGGCGTCGTGGTTGTCGACTAACAGAACCAGAAATGTGGGAGGGTCGGCGACCCGTTTGACCACAGGGAGGATGTAACAATGAGTAAGGGTAAGAAATATTCCGACAGCTTGAAGCTGATCGATCGCAGCAAGCAGTATGATCCCGAGGAGGCTATCGCCCTCGTGAAGCAGACGGCCAAGGCCAAGTTCGACGAGACGATCGAAATTTCCGTCCGTCTGGGCGTTGACCCCCGTCATGCGGATCAGCAGGTTCGCGGCGCGGTCGTTCTGCCGAACGGCACCGGTAAGACCGTGCGCGTGCTGGCCTTCGTGAAGGAAAATCGTATTGAAGAAGCCAAGGCGGCGGGCGCCGATCTGATCGCTGATGACGAGATCATCAAGAAGATCCAGGGCGGCTGGTTCGAATTTGACGCCTGTATCGCGACTCCGGATATGATGGGCGTCGTCGGCCGTCTGGGCCGTGTGCTCGGCCCGAAGGGCCTGATGCCGAACCCGAAGTCCGGCAGCGTTTCGCCTGACATCACCCGCATGATCCACGATATTAAAGCCGGTAAAGTTGAGTATCGCGTCGACAAGACCGCGATCATCCACTGCCCGGTCGGCAAGGCTTCCTTCGAAGAGGGCAAGCTCACCGAGAACCTGCGCACGCTGATGGAGGCTATCATCAAGGCCAAGCCGGCAGCGGCGAAGGGCACTTATATCAAGTCTGCGGTGCTCTCTTCCACGATGGGCCCCGGTATCAAACTCAATGCCCTGAAATTCTGATCTTTGATATAGATTTAAGAATTCCGCCCCTTTTATGGGGGAAAAAGCCTCCGGGCGCGAAAGCGCCGCGGAGGCTTTCTTAAAGTATAGAAGTATTCGCAAGATCGCACCGGAATTTCTTGCATAGCAGGGGTTCCGGCAGCGGCGGCTGCTATACCGGAGCTTTTCAGGCCGGCGGATTCTTGGTGAACAGGCCGGCAATTCTATGGAATCAAATTATAGTTTTATCCGTCTAAAGGAGCTTTATTATCATGAAAAAAACGCTTGATACTCGTGCAATGGTGCGCTGCGCGCTCTTTGCTGCGCTGATTTGCGTACTTTCGCCCTTTTCCATTCAGATCGGCCCCGTGCCGATTACGATGTCGCTGTTTGCAGTGATGCTCTGCGGTGTGGCGCTCGACTGGCGCGGCGCGGGTTTCGCGGTGCTGGTGTATTTGCTGATCGGCCTGGTTGGCCTGCCGGTGTTCTCCGGCGGCAAGGGCGGCGCGGCAGTCATTGTGGGGCCGACCGGCGGCTATATCTGGGCGTATCTGCCGATGGCGGTGCTCATCGGCGTGTTTGCGCGCAAGGGAGGCTGGGTGCGCGCCGCCGTCGTGTGCGCGCTGTCGCTGCTCCTGTGCTACAGCCTGGGTACGCTGCAATTCTGCCTGGTGGCAAACTACAGCTTCGGCGCGGCGCTCGCGGTGTGCGTGTGGCCGTTCGTGCCGTTTGACATCGCCAAGGCCGTCTGCGCGGCGCTGCTGGGCACGCGCATTCGCAGGCTCAGCTAAAGCTGCGCTTCAGCTCGGTGTCCAGCGCCTGATAAAAGCGCGAAATATGCAGGCCGTCCAGCAGCGCATGGTGCGCCAGTAGCGTCATCGGCACGAGCGTGCGGCCGTTTTCCTGAAAGCAGCGTCCCCAGGTGATGCGGGGGTTGGAATCTGCGGGCATGGGCGTGGGCTGTACAAGCGCCGTATAGCTCAGCCACGGCAGCGTGGAGATAAAGATCAGCGGCTCAGGGTCGGCCTCATCCAGCGTGCCGCATTCCGTGCAGCGCCGCTGCGCGGCTGTGCCCTCGGTCAGAAAGGCTTCGAGCGGCTTATCCGCGCTCAGCGTGCAGTAGGCGTAGCTCTCATCCGGTTTGAGCACGATGTGCGAGCTGGGGCACCAGTCGTATTCTACCACGCGGCCATCTGGCCGTATCCTGCGCCGCAGCTCCGGCACGGCGTTGGCGGCGCGGGATACGGCGTAGAGCAGGCTCAGGAAGAATGGCGCGCCCGTCCTGGAACGCCATGCCGCAAGCGCGCTGAGGTCGACGTTTACCGTGACGCCTACATAGGGATTGGCCATTTGCGAAAAGTATTCAAACTGTGCCCTGCGCGGATGATTCTGCATGTCGATGCTGTGCGGTGTGGAGGCCATTTGGACGTCATCTCCTTATGATACGATAGATTATATAATGAGCCGCTGTGTATGATCGCACAGCGGCTCATTGCGCATTCCTCGCACTCAATCGCGGGAAAGGATCGTCTTTTCGGTTTCGGCGTCGAAGAAGTGCAGACGGTTGACGTCCAGGCCGATCTGAATATCGTCGCCGCCGCGCGAGGTGGTGCGCGGATCGACGCGGGCGATGAAGTTGCCCTCGTGGCCGTCGGCGGAGAGGTAGAGGTAGGTCTCCGAGCCCATCAGCTCGGTCATATCCACATGCACATCCACACAGGCGTCCGGATAGGCGGAGGTAAAGGCCGCGTCATCGTGGATGTTTTCCGGACGGATGCCCATGTATACTTCCTTGCCGATGTAATCGCCGGTCATGCGCTGAATCTTACCCGCCGGCACGCGAATGGCGTTGGAGCCGAACACGGCAAACACGCCGTCGCCGCGCTTTTCCAGCTTTACCTTGAATATGTTCATCTGCGGCGTGCCGATGAAGCAGCCTACGAACAGGTTCGCTGGATAGTCGTACAAATTCTGCGGGGTATCCTGCTGCTGCATCACGCCGTCCTTCATCACCACGATGCGCGTGCCCATCGTCATAGCCTCGGTCTGATCGTGGGTGACGTAGATGAAGGTGGTCTGCAGCTGCTGGTGCAGCTTCGTGATTTCGGAGCGCGTCTGTACGCGCAGCTTCGCGTCCAGGTTGGACAGCGGTTCATCCATCAGGAATACCTTCGGTTCGCGGACGATGGCGCGCCCGAGCGCCACGCGCTGGCGCTGACCGCCGGAAAGCGCCGCAGGCTTGCGGTTCAGCAGGGCCTCAATGCCCAGACTCTTCGCGGCCGCCTTTACGCGCCGGTCGATCTCGTCCTTGGGCATCTTGCGCAGCTTCAGACCGAAGGCCATGTTGTTGTAGACCGTCATGTGCGGATAGAGCGCGTAGCTCTGGAACACCATGGCAATGTCCCTGTCCTTCGGGGGCACGTCATTGACCAGCTTATCGTCGATATACAGCTCGCCGCTGGTGATCTCCTCAAGACCGGCCACCATGCGCAGCGTTGTAGATTTGCCACAGCCCGAAGGGCCGACCAGCACGATAAACTCCTTGTCCTCGATCTCGAGGTTCAGGTTATTTACGGCCACGACATCGCCGGGATAGACCTTGTTGATATTCCGCAATGATAGGCTCGCCATACTGTATTCATCCTCCCGCACAAATTATCAGCTGACTTTATTATAGCAGATGCGGCGGCGATTGAAAATGGATTGTTTTCACAAAAATAATTCTGGGGCTTTGATGGATGTGGCAAATTGCACAAGCAAGAAAAAGTGCCGGAGGCAAAACTCCGGCACTTTCAATCCACTGACAAACTCCTGCAAACGCAGAAATTTCGTGAACAACTTCTGGAGAAGTTGAAATTTCTGCTTACTTCGTCAACGCGGGCTGCAAAATCGGTTACATACGTCTAAGTATGCGCCCTCATTTGCAGCCCGCGTTTCCTTGTCTTGCAGGCTTTTTCAGCGTCTGACGGGATGTTGACTTTGTCAACATCCTGAAGTGCCGGAGCGAAAAACTCCGGCACTTTTCGTTTTATCCGCCCGTTCAGGCGTCGTGCATTTCAGTTTCGAAGAAAAATGTGTTTCTCGCCTTTGTGAACAGGAACATCGAAACCATATCCGCAATGCCCTCCAGCACCAGCGAGACGCCGATCACGCGCATCAGCAGCTGGGCGGTGGAAAAGGGGTTGAACAGGATCAGCGCGCCCAACACCGCAGAGACGCAGGCGGAGATCAGCTCCAGATACCACATGCGGCTGCACATGCGCTTAAAGCACAGCGCGCCCTGAATCTTGACGATGCCGCCCGTCAGTACGGCCAGACCGAAGAAAACGAACAGCAGCGAGAGCAGCTGCTCGCGCAGGCAGATCAGCGCCACGCCGATCGCAATGCCGACCAGCCCGTAGGCCAGCTCGTTGCTGACGAGCGCCTGCCGCGTTTCCAGCGCGCAATAGCGAATAACGTTGACCAGTCCCAGCACGATGCAGATTCCGCCGAATACGGTGATGACCAGCGTTGCGGCAATGTCCGGCCAGATCAGCAAAACCAGTCCCAGCAGGATTGCGGCGACGCCGAGGATGATCTCCGCCCAGCTCAGGCGGAGCTTTTCATTGATGCGGCCCGGCATAGGTTTCTTTTGCATGGATATGTTCCTCCCTGATGATGCTTTCTATATAGAGTATACCACGGTGCGCGCGTTTTTTCAAGCCGCGTTAAAATCCTATGAAATACCTCGGAATTGATTGACAGGGCTCAAATGCGGTGATAAAATACTGGGCGGATAAACCGAGTGAATAGCTCGGAATTGGACAAAGCGACGGGGGTGAGTGCCATGAAGCTGTCTACACGCGGACGGTACGGCATCCATGCGATGTATGACCTGGCCGAGCATTACGGCAGCGGTTCGCAGTCCATCAAGCTGATCGCGGAGCGGCAGGGCATCCCCGAGGCGTATCTGGAGCAGCTGATCGCGATATTGCGGCGTGAAGGCCTGGTCATCAGTAATCGCGGCGCGCAGGGCGGCTACCGACTGGTTCGCCCGCCTGCCGAGATCACGGTGGGCGAGGTGCTGCGCGCACTGGAGGGCGGACTGAACCTGGTGGACTGCCTGCTTGAGGAGGACAGCTGCGGCAGGAGCTGCGCATGTCCATCGCGCATCGTGTGGATGAAGATCCGCGACGGCCTGAATAATATCGTGGACGGCATCAGCCTTCAGGATATGATCGACGAATACGCCGCCTTAAAGGCGCAGGGGGAGGAACAATGAAGAAGGTTTATATGGACAACGGCGCGACCACGCGCGTTACGGAGCCGGTTTTTGAGGCCATGCGCCCCTATTTCTGCGAGGTTTTCGGCAACCCGTCCTCAATGCACGATTACGGCTACGAGGCCAAGCACGCGGTGTCCGCGGCGCGCGAGAAGGTGGCGGCGGCCATCGGCGCGAACCCCGACGAGATTTATTTCACGGGCTGCGGCACTGAATCGGACAATTGGGCGGTGCGCGGCGCGGCGTATAAGAACATCAAGAAGGGCCGCCACATCATCACGACCACCATCGAGCACCACGCCATACTGCATACCTGCAAGCAGCTGGAAAAGGAAGGATTTGAGGTGACCTATCTGCCGGTGGACGAATATGGCCGCGTGACGCCCGAAGTGCTGGAAAACGCCATTCGGCCGGACACGACCATCGTTTCCATCATGACTGCGAACAACGAGATCGGCACGATTGAGCCCGTGGCGGAGCTCGGCGCGGTGTGCCGCAAGCATGGCGTGCTCTTCCATACGGACGCAGTGCAGGCCATCGGCAGCGTGAAGTTTAATATGAAGGAAATGCCCATCGATATGCTGAGCATGTCCGGCCATAAGTTCCATGCGCCCAAGGGCGTGGGCGTGCTGTTTATCCGCAAGGGCGTGCACATCCAGCAATTCATGCAGGGCGGCGCGCAGGAGCGCAACCAGCGCGCCGGTACGGAGAATCTGGCGTCGATCGTGGGACTGGGCAAGGCCATCGAGCTGGCGACCGCCAATATCGACGCGCACAATGCGCAGCTGAGCGCCATTCGAGACCACATGATCGAGCGCATTCTGAAGGAGATTCCATACAGCCGCCTGAACGGCGACCCCGTGAATCGCCTGCCCGGCAATGTGAACGTGTGCTTCCGCTTCATCGAGGGCGAAGGCATGCTGATGCACCTGAACCTGAAGGGCATCGCGGCGTCATCCGGCTCCGCGTGCACCAGCGGTTCGCTGGATCCGTCGCATGTGCTGCTGGCCATCGGCCTGCCGCACGAGATCGCACACGGCTCGCTGCGCCTCTCACTTAGCGAGGAAAACACCATGGAGGAAGCCGATTATGTGGTGGACAATCTGGTGAAGATCGTGGCGAAGCTGCGTGATATGTCGCCGCTGTACGACGATTTCATTCATGAAAATCAGGATTGCGGCAAGCGCGTTTCCTGTCCTGCATGCCGCGCCGACTGATGGCGCAAACTGAAAAACGCACGAAAAAACTGACATCCGAAGGGAGCTTATGAATTATGGAATATACCGAGCAGGTTATGGATCATTTCATGAATCCGAGAAACATGGGCGAGATGGAGGACGCCAGCGGCGTCGGCACCGTGGGCAACGCCAAGTGCGGCGACATCATGCGCATCTATATCAAGGTTGATAACAACGTGATCACCGACGTGAAGTTCAAGACCTTTGGTTGCGGCGCGGCCATCGCCACATCCAGCAAGGCCACCGAAATGGTGAAGGGCAAGACCATTGACGAGGCGCTGAAGATCACCAACAAGATGGTCATGGAGGCGCTGGGCGGGCTGCCGCCGGTGAAGGTGCATTGCTCCGTGTTGGCCGAGGAAGCGCTGCACGCCGCTATTCAGGATTACAAGGAGCGCATGGAAAAGGGTGAAAAGCCCGAGGAAAAGCCCGAAGAGGAGATTAAATACGTCTGATTGACAAATACAGGCATATCGTTTATGATGTAGCGGGGCGGCCACTGCATCGCCCGTAATGGGGCGGCGCGGGGTCGCCCCGTCTGCAATGAAACGTGGGGGAGACTTGGATATATGATTCATGGCAATCTGGAAGGCATACGCGAAAGCGTGCTGAACGATCTGGAAAAGCTGTACGACGCCGAATTTGAGCGCGACATGTTTCTGCCGGATCGGCTGCTGAATGTGCTGGTGAAATATACGGAGCAGATCAACCGCGAAATGCTGCTGTATCTGGGACGCGATGGCAGTGTGCTGGAGATCGCCATCGGCTCCATCGGCTCGATCGCGCTGCCGGAGCTGCATCTCAGGCGCAATCCGGACCGGCTTTCGGGCTTCAGGTGCATCCACACGCATCCGGGCGGGGACGCGCGGCTTTCCAGCGTGGATATACAGGCGCTGCGTTTGCTTCGCTTCGATTCGATGTGCGCCGTGGGCGTGCAGGACGGCCGCTGCAGCGGCGTCAGCGCGGCTTTTCTGGGCGAAACGGAATATGATAATTTTTCCGTGATTGTGCATGGGCCGGTCAAGCCCGGGCGCATTCCGCAGCAGAACTGGATGCACGAGATCGAGCAGGCGGATCGCCGCGTGCGCGAGGCCATTTTGAAGGGCGGCGTGGTGAAGGAATGCGAAAAGGCCATGCTGATCTCGATCGACGGCGAGGAATCGCTGGAGGAGCTGGCGAGCCTGACGGAGACCGCGGGCGCGATGGTGATCACCCGCGTGCTGCAAAACCGCGATAAGCCGGATCCTGCCACGTTCATCGGCTCCGGCAAGGCCGCCGAGCTGTCGCTGGTGTGCCAGGCGATGGAGATCGACCTGGCCATCGTGGACGATGAGCTCAGCGGCGCGCAGCAGCGCAAGCTGGAGGATGCGCTCGGCGTGCGCGTGATTGATCGCACGGCGCTGATTCTGGATATATTCGCCCAGCGCGCGCAGACGGCTGAGGGCAAGCTGCAAGTGGAGCTGGCGCAGATGAAATATCGTCTGCCGCGGCTGACCGGCGCGGGCACGTCGATGAGCCGCCTGGGCGGCGGCATCGGCACGCGCGGTCCCGGCGAAACGCAGCTGGAGGTGGATCGCCGCCGCATTCGCCGCCGCATTGACGATTTGCAGGCGCAGCTGGCGGAATTGAAGCGCAGGCGCGATATGCGCCGCGCCCGCCGCGATAAGCAGGGACAGACCACCGTGGCGCTGGTGGGCTACACCAATGCCGGAAAATCTACGCTGCTCAACGCGCTCTCCGGCGCGGACGTGCTGGTGGAGGATAAGCTCTTTGCTACGCTGGATCCGGTGATGCGCAATGTCGATCTGCCGGAAAACCGCAGCTGTCTGCTGGTGGATACTGTCGGCTTCATTCGCAAGCTGCCGCATCAGCTGGTGGAGGCCTTCCATTCCACGCTGGAGGAGGCGCTCTTTGCCGATCTGCTGGTGGTGGTTTCGGATATTTCCAACCCGCAGTATCGCGAGCAGCGCGCCGCGGTGTTTCAGGTGCTCAATGAGCTGGGCGCGGGCAGCAAGCCGGTGATAGAGGCGCTGAACAAGGCGGATCGCGCAAAGATCGGCGATTCGGTGGAACCGGCGGACGCCATCCTGATCTCCGCGCGCGAGGGGCGCGGGCTGGACGCGCTGAAGGCCGAAATATCGCGCCGCATCGCCGCAATGCGCCATCCGGCGGAGCTGACGATTCCCTACGCGAAGGGCGCGATGCTCTCGCTGATCCATCAAAAGGGACAGGTGCTTTCGGAGGAATACCTCGCCGAGGGTACGAAGGTGAATTGCCTGCTGGATGCGGCGCTGTATCAGCGCGTGCTGAGCATGCTGGAAAGGGAATAGAAATTTTCGGCGCGCTTATTTGGAACCCGCCGAACGCGCAGAACGCCGGTGCGCTTTTTGCGAGTGCTCGCCGTTTAATAAAACGAGGCTGTTGACTTTGTCAGCAGCCTCGTCAGTCTGTCGAAAAACCCGGGGGAGCGTACTTCCCCGTCCATCAGATTCCTTATGCCTCGCGGGCGGCCAGCCCGCCTGTGGCTGGCATGCTGTGGCGGTAGCAGGAAATAAAGAACGCGATTTCCGCTACGGACGTGATGATCCAGGAGCAGGGGTACAGCAGATACAGCACGGCGATGGTATGGAAGTGGGCAAATACCGTGTACACCCAGATCACGCGGAACACGCACGAGCCGAGGATCACGATCACCGTGGGGCCGAAGCTCTTGCCGATGCCGCGTGAAGCGGCGATGGTGCAATCCATGAACGGAGCGATTGCGAAGGAGAAGCCCATGATGCGCAGGCGCTCCATGCCTGCCGCGACCACGGCAGCGTCGTTGGTGAACAGCGCCAGGAAGGTCTCACCGAAGAATACCATGAACAGTCCCATGATCAGACCGACCACGGAGGAATAGATCAGACTGACAAAATAGCTCTTGAGCACGCGGTCGCGCTTGCGCGCACCCCAGTTTTGCCCCATGAAGCTGGTGCAGGCAGTGTAGAACGCGGCCATCATGCTGTAAATCAGCGTGTCGGCGTTCGCGGCGGCTGCGCCGCCCTCGACCACGGTGGAGTCGAAGGAATTCATGCCCGTCTGAATGAAGATGTTGGCGATGGCGAATATCGCGTTTTGCAGCCCTGCGGGGATGCCCAGCGCGAGCACGCCGAGCGACTGCTCGCGGTGAAAGCGCAGCTGCGATGGCCTGAGCGCGCAGTCGTCTTCCTCGTGCAGCAGGTGTATTACGATCAATATGGCCGAAACGTACTGCGAAATGATGCTCGCCAGCGCCACGCCGTCCGCCGCCATTTTGCAGCAGATCACGAAGAACAGGTTCAGAATGATGTTCAGCACACCGGCGACCGTCAGGTACAAAAGCGGCCGGCGCGTGTCGCCGTTGGCGCTCATCACGCCGTTGCCGAAGTTGAACACGCCCAGCGCGGGCATACCCAGCGCGTAGATACGAAAATACAGCACCGCGCCGTCGATCAGGTCTTCCTTGGTGTTCATCATCTCGAGCATCGGCTTGGCCAGCAGCAGGCATAGAACGCCGATGATGATGCCCGCCAGCAGGCAGATCAGCAGCGAGGTGTGCACAGTTTCCACCGTTTCACGGCGGCGTTTTGCGCCCAGATGCTGCGCCACCAGCACGTTTACGCCGCTGCCAAGGCCGATCAGAAAGCCGGTGAACAGCGAGACCAGCATCGAGGTCGAGCCCACGGAGCCCAGCGCCTGCGCATTGGCAAAATTGCCGACCACGGCCACGTCCGCCATGTTGAAGGTAACCTGCAATATCTGCGACATCATCAGCGGCATGCTGAAGAGAAATATTTTCCGCCAAAGCGAGCCCTGCGTCATGTCCATATTGCTCTGATGGCCGGCGCGGTGAAACAAGCCTTTCTTTTGCATAAGAAATCTCTGCTCCGTTGCTGTTGAAAATAGCGCCCATAGCGCGAGACTCATTATAGCCCCGTTTAATGCCGCCGTCAATGATATAAATGTTATTTCATTTTCTTCAATTTGGCCGTGTTTGCCACCACGATCAGCCGCATGCCGGGCTGGATCGGCGCGGTCGGATTGATGGAAATGTCCGCCCTGCCGTTGCGTATCACGGCGATCACGTTGATCTCATGCTTTTCGCGCAGCCGCAGCTCGGCCAGGCTCTTGCCGATCCATTCGTCGCGCACGGTGAGCTCCACAATGGAGATCTGATCGGAAAGCTCAGCCATGTCGATGAAGCCGGAGCTGAGCAGGTTTCGGGCGAGGCGTTTGCCGGATTCATTTTCGGGAAAGACCACCTTGTCCGCGCCGACGCGGTTCAGGATCCTGCCGTGCATTTCGTTGCAGCACTTTGCGATCACGGTGGGCACGCCTGCCTCCTTGCACAGCATCGTGGCCATGATGCTGGCCTCCATGCTGCCCGCCATGGCGATGACGACCGCATCCACATTGGCGATGCCGAGCTTGGCGATGACCTCCGGATCGGTTACGTCTGCACACTTGCACACCGGCAGAAACGGTATGGCGTTTTCCACGGCGGCCTCGTCGCGATCCACGGCAATGACCTCCGCGCCGTTGGCGCACAGCTCACCCGCCACGGCGCTGCCGTAGCGCCCGAGACCGAACACGGCATAGGTTTTATGAATGCTCATTTTTTTCCTCCTGCAGCGCGGCGAAGATCAGCCGACGCTGATTTCCTCGATGGGATTTCTGATGATGTTTTCACCCTTGCTGCCGCCGCTTAATGCGATCGCCAGCGAAATGGGGCCGACGCGGCCGAAATACATGGTGGCGCAGATAATCAGCTTGCCCCACAGGTTCAGCTGGCCGGTCAGGTTTCGGGTCAGTCCCACGGTGGCGGTGGCACTGATCGTTTCATATAATATGTCCAGCGCAGGCGCGTCCGTTACGGCGCAGAGCAGCACTGTGGATATGAACGCCGTCAGAAATGAGCAGCAGATTACCGCCATGGCCTTGCGGATTGCCGTTTCGGAGATCCTGCGATGAAACAGGTTCACGTCGTGCCGGCCGTGGATCACGGACAGTGCCGTCGCCAGCGCCACGGCGGCCGTCACGGTCTTTACGCCGCCGGCAGTGCCTACGGGCGAGCCGCCGATGAACATCAGCAGCAGCGAAAGTATGGCGGAGCCGTTCGTCAGGTTCTGCTGCGGTACGGTGGCAAAGCCCGCCGTGCGCGTGGTGACCGATTGAAACAGTGCTGCCTGGAGCTTTTGCAGCGGCGTGAAGCCGCCAAAGGTCTCCGGATTATTGCCCTCGAGGATCAAGAAGCCGCAAACGCCTGTCAGCAGCAGTGCCAGCGTGACGGATATGGCGATCCTGCTATGCAGCGTAAGCCCCGACCATAGCCCGCCGCCGTGCCCCTGCCGCCGCCTGCGCACCACACGCACCACGTCCCACCAGACGATGTAGCCGATGCCGCCCAGCACGATCAGCGTGCAGGTCACGCCGTTTACCAGCGGATTGAGTGCATAATCGCACAGACCGTTGGCGGAAATGATGTCGATGCCCGCGTTGCAGAAGGCCGAAACTGAATTGAAGATGGCTATCCAGATACCGCGCACGCCGAAATCCGGAATAAATACAAGCATGTACAGCAGCGCGCCCGCGCCTTCGACGATCAGCGTGCCCAGCGTGACCCTTCGGACAAACTGAACCAGCCCCGACAGCGTGTCCAGATTGAAGGAATCCTGGATCAGCAGCCTGCCGGAAATGCCGATTCTTCGGTGCATCAGCATCATGAACCACGCCATCAGCGTGACGACGCCCAGCCCGCCGATCTGGATCAGCACCAGGATCACGGCCTGGCCGAAGGTGCTCCAGGCGGTCGCAGTCGGCAGCGTGACCAGTCCCGTGACACAGGCCGAGGTCGCAGCGGTGAACAGCGCGTCGATATAATCGATGTGCCGGCCGTCCGCAGCGGCGCAGGGCAGGCTCAGCAGCAGGCTTCCGGCAAGTATGAGCGCCAGAAAGCCCAGCAGGATCAGCTGCGCGGTGCTCAGCTGCCTGGGCAGCGCCTCGAACCTGCGGCGGAGGAATTTGTTTTCAGTCATGCTCTGTACCATGTCAGTCCGCCATATCCAGCATCTCGCTGCGGTAGACTGCACCGCTTTCTAGATCCTTCCACAGAAGCTGGCCGTCGCAGAGCGTCATGTAGGAATGCGCGCTGCCGTTCTTCGGAATGGATACTGAGCCGGGGTTGATATAGGTGAAATCCTCGTGCCGGTTGAAGGCAGGAATGTGCGTATGCCCGCAGAGCAGGTAGTCGCCCCGCGTCAGCGGCGGGGGTGTGGTTTCGTTGAAGGTGTGACCGTGGGTGAAGTAGAGCAGGTGCGCGCCGACGGGCATCACGCCGTAATCCGCCATTACAGGAAAGCGCAGCACCATCTGATCGACCTCCGCCTCGCAGTTGCCGCGCACGCAGAGCAGCTGCTCGCGCACGCCGTTGAGCATTTCGATCACGCGCTTGGGCGCGTATTCGTCGGGCAGGTCGTTGCGCGGTCCGTGGTAGAGCAGATCTCCCAGCAGCAGCAGCCGGTTTGCGCCCTCGGCGCGGTAGGCGTCCAGCATGCGCGCGCACCACGCGGCGGAGCCGTGTATATCTGAAGCGATCATGATCTTCATTCTTTTATCCTCCACTTATGAACTGATCGTATTATAGCACGAAAAACCGCGTCCCGTATACAATGGGACGCGGTTCATAAAGATTTTAAATTCAGGTGCTTACTTGCGCAGATCCGGCTGCGAATCCTTGCAGAAGAATTCCTTCGTCAGCTTGAATACCACCGGCGACAGCAGCGCGACGGCGATCAGGTTCGGGATCGCCATCAGGCCGTTGAGCGTGTCGGCGATGTCCCACAGCAGGCCGAGCTTTACAGTCGCACCGACGATGGCGATCAGCGAGAACACCACCAGATAGGGCTTTACGACCTTTCGACCGAACAGGTATTCGATGCAGCGCGAGCCATACAGACCCCAGCCGAGGATCGTGGAGAACGCAAAGCAGCAGATGGCGACCGCGCCGAAGATGGCCGACCAGGAGCCGTAGGTCTGCGTGAAGCTGGAGATCGTCAGCTCCGCGCCCGCAGGCTGGCCGTAGACTGGCGCGTTGCCCGCGCAGAGCACGATGAAGGCCGTCATGCTGCAGATGACGATGGTGTCCATGAACACCTCAAAGATGCCGTAGAGACCCTGACGAACCGGATGATCGGTATCGGCGGAGGCATGTGCCATAGGCGCGGAGCCGAGACCGGCCTCATTGGAGAAGATGCCGCGGGAAATGCCGCGCTTCATCGCCATGAACATGCTGCCCACGATGCCGCCGGTGACCGCGCGGGGCGTGAATGCACCCTCGAAAATGTCCCTGAACGCCTGTGGAACCAGCTTGATATTGATCACGATGATGCCCAGACCCAGCAGTATGTACAGGATCGCCATGAACGGTACCAGCCGCTCCGTGACGCTGGCGATGCGCTTTACGCCGCCCACCAGAATGATCATCACGATCAGCGCCAGCACGATGCCGATGATCCAGTTCAGCAGCATGGAGCCGTGGCCGCCGAAGCTCTCGATGGCGGAATTAATGGAATCCTTAATGGAGCCGACCTGCGTGGCGTTGCCGATGCCGAACGATGCCAGCGTGCCGAACGCTGCAAACAGCACGGCCAGCCATTTCCAGCCCTTGCCCAGACCGTTGGTGATGTAATACATCGGGCCGCCGACATATTCGCCGTTCTTATTCTTTTCGCGGTAGTGCACCGCCAGCGTGACCTCAGCAAACTTGGTGCACATGCCCAGCAGCGCGCTGACCCACATCCAGAACACCGCGCCTGGGCCGCCCAGGCAGATCGCGCCCGCGACGCCGGCCACGTTGCCGGTGCCCACCGTCGCCGCCAGCGCGGTGCAGACCGCCTGCCAGGGCGTGATGGAGCCATGGCTTGCTTCCTTTTTATGGAAGACCTTGCCCAGCGTTTCCTTCATGGCGGTGCCGAATTTGCGGAACTGGAAGCCCTTGGAGCCCAGCGTCAGGAACAGACCCACACCCAGGATCAGGATCATGGCGGGCCAGCCCCAAACGATGTCGTTTACCGCGCCGTTGACGCTGGCGACCTTATCCAGAAAGCCGCGGCTTTCCGCATCGATCTTCTCGGCGGTTTCCTCAGCCGCCTCCAGCACGCTTTCCTCCTGCGGCGCGGCGCTCTCTACCGGTCCAACCGCATCTGCGGCGGGCGCTTCGCCCAACGCCAGACCCGAAAGCGCCGTCAAAGCCAGCGCGAGCGCCATTGCCAGCAGAATGATCCGTTTCTTCATATGAATTCCCCTTCCTGTTTGTCAGCCGTGAATTGCTCTGGAGCGGGATATGCAAAAAAGCGCGCCCCCGCCCTCAATGAAAAACATAAGGGCGAAGCGCTGCTTCGCGGTACCACCTTATTTCGCCTGCAGCTTACACTGCAGACCTCATGAACAGCTGTGCTGTCCGACGCTGTAATGGGCGAACCCAGCGCTACCTACTGAAAAACGACGTTTTCGTTCAGCGCGCAGCTCGGGAAGGGCCTTCACTGCAGTTCAACTGCGCCTCACACCGACCGGCGCATCTCTGAAGAAAAAGCTGCAGCTACTCTTTTCCGTCAACGAATTTAGGGCTATTTTAGCACAACCGGAGCTGCCGTGTCAACCACCTGAAATGGATTTTTTGCAGGAAATCCGAATGAAAAATTCAATTTAACAAAAAATTGTCGGAGGGATCGTTGCGACAGAATCTGGTTTTCAAAACCAGATATTCTAAAAATGCAGGAAACAATTATGAAATTCGCGACTATGTATCCTGCAAAATGGAGCTATTTTCAGCGTGAAAGCGTAGAAGAAGCGTAAAAAATCAGATAAAAATGCATGAATTAAGCCATATTTCGGCCAAAATGGATGGATATTTTTGCCCGTTTGTGCTATGATAAATGGCAATGGCAACGCACTTTTCGAAGCAGAAGGGATTGAATATCGTGGAGAAAAAGAAAAAGCGGATCGGCGATCGTTTTGACGCGACGCTCGTTCGAGATGCAGATCCGATGCATGGCTTCGTGCCCTATCTTTGCCCGCATCGCGCGGACAACGAGGCCTTCATAGAGGAAACGATTGATCTGACCGCGCTGAACGCCTTTCTGGAAAAGAAAAACGCGGGGCTGGATAAGGCGCATAAATACACCATTTTCCATTGCGTGGCGCAGTCGCTGGTAAAGACGCTGACGCTCCGCCCGAAGATGAATTACTTCATACAGGGCAGCCGCCTGTACAGCCGCGATCATATTTCGCTGGCCTTCGTGGTGAAAAAGCATTTTGACGATCATGGGGAAGAGGCGCTGGCGTTCAAAAAGTTTGGCCCCGAGACCACGATCGATTCCTTCCATGAAGAGATCATGAAGGAAATCTTCGAATGCCGCCGCGAGGACAAGCTGGACAATTCCACCGCGGGCATGGATTTCTTTATGAAGCTGCCGCGCTTTATACTGCGGCTGGTGGTGTATATCCTGCGCCGGCTGGATTATTTCGGCAAGGTGCCGTACAGCCTGATCAAGACCGACCCGAACTACGCCTCGATCTTTATTTCGAACCTGGGCTCGATCAAGCTGAACGCCGCCTACCATCACCTGAACAACTGGGGCACCAATTCGCTGTTTGTGGTTATCGGCAAAAAGCATGTGGAGCCGGTATTTCAGCCGGATGGCAGTTATGAGATGCACGAAATGCTGCATATGGGCATAACGCTCGACGAGCGCATTGCGGATGGCTACTACTATGCCAGATCCATAGCGATTTTCAAATACATACTCGAGCATCCTGAGGAGCTCGACAAGCCCGCCAACCAGGAGGTAACGCTATGATTTTTCCGAATTTTGATAAGGTCAGAACGCCGTGGATGCCCTTTATGAACGGCATTCCCGCGCATCTGGATTATCCGGACGGCACCATGGTCGAGGCCATGGCAAAGATCGCCCGCGAATATCCGGATCTGATCGCCTATGATTTTATGGGCGGCCATACCAGCTATACCAGAGCTATGGCCGACATCGACGCCTGTGCGCGCGCGCTGCGGGCGGCGGGCGTGAAGGAAAACGACCGCGTGACCATCGCCATGCCAAATGCGCCCCAGGCGATCTCCATGTTCTACGCCGTGAACAAGGTCGGCGCGATTGCGAATATGATCCATCCGCTTTCCGCCGAGGGCGAAATCGAGTTCTACCTGAACGATTCGCGCTCCGTGGCGGCGCTGACGCTGGATCAGTTCTATGGCAAGTTTGCCGCCATCCGCAAGAATACGCCCGCGCTGAAAACGCTGATCGTAGCCAGCGTGAAGGACGCGCTCAAGCCCGCGATGAAGCTGGGCTATGCGCTCACGGCGGGACGCAAGATTCCCAAGCTGCCCAAGAGCGGCAATTTCATTACATGGAACGCCTTCATTGAAAACGGCAAGCGCTTTTCCGGCGATCCTACCGTGCCGCGCAGGGCACAGGATCCGGCGGTGATTCTGTACAGCGGCGGCACCACGGGCGTGACCAAGGGCATTCTGCTGTCCAACCTGAATTTTAATGCGCTGGGCGCGCAGATCATCGCGACCAACCCGATGTTTGCCCCCGGTGACAAGATGCTCACCATCATGCCCATGTTCCACGGCTTCGGCCTTGGCGTGAGCGTGCATTCAATGATGGTCAACGGCGGCCGCTGCGTGCTGGTGCCGCGCTTTACGCCGCAGACCTATGCCAAGCTGCTCGCCAAGCATCATCCGAACTTCATTGCGGGCGTGCCCACGTTGTATGAAGCGCTGCTGCGCATTCCCGGGCTGGAAAAGCTGGATCTCAGCTGCCTGAAGGGCATGTTCTCCGGCGGCGATACGCTGCCTGTGGAGCTGAAGAAGCGCATCGACGCCTTCCTGAAGGAGCACAAGGCCACCATCGAGGTGCGCGAGGGCTACGGCACCACCGAATGCGTGACGGCCAGCTGCCTCACGCCCAGCGGGCTGGCGCGCGAGGGATCCATCGGCATTCCGTTCCCGGATACCTATTATAAGATCGTGACGCCGGGCACGGAGATCGAGGTGCCCTACGGCGACGAGGGCGAGATTTGTCTGGCAGGGCCGACGGTGATGCTGGAGTATGTGAACCATCCGGAGGAGACCGCCGACACGCTGCGCAGGCATGCCGATGGGCTGACCTGGGTGCACACCGGCGATCTGGGCGTGATGGACAGCGACGGCTATATCTACTTCCGCCAGCGCATCAAGCGCATGATCGTGACCTCTGGCTACAATGTCTATCCCTCGCAGATCGAAAATCTGCTGGATAAGCATGAATATGTGCATATGTCCTGCGTCATTGGCGTGAAGGATCCCTATAAGATGCAGAAGGTCAAGGCGTTCGTGGTGCTCAAGCCCGGCGTGCAGCCCAGCGAAGAGGTCAAGAACAGCATTATGGACTACTGCCGGAAGAACATCGCCAAATACGCGCTGCCCTACGACATCGAATTCCGCGATGACCTGCCCAAAACGCTGGTCGGCAAGGTGGCTTACCGGCTGCTGGAGGAAGAGGAAAAGGTTAAGAGCGCATAAGCTGATAAGGCCAGGCACTGCCGGCGTGTTCCAGTGTGCGCCGGAATCGTAGCCTTCCGGCGGCACCGCTGGAGGGCTACGGGTGAGCTCTGCGATGCAGCCTGCTGCCGCCTGACGGGACAGGCGCTTTAGACCGATTGCGCCCTGCCATCGTTGCAGCGGCGTGGCTGCTGTTGGAACCTTACTGGCCTGCAAGGCTTCGGTTTTGCTGATCCCTGCACTTAAAATAAACGATGCGCATCCATTTTTTCGGATGCGCATCGACTTTTTCCCAATAATCTAATCGCCCGAAACATTGTTTCGGGCGATTTTGGTGCCGGTGGTGGGACTCGAACCCACACACCCTTGCGGATAACAGATTTTGAGTCTGTCTCGTCTGCCAATTCCGACACACCGGCATTCCTTATCATTATAACAAGGATCTATGGGAAAATCAAGAGTCAAACGAACAGAAATTGCAATGCGAAAATTGTGCTACATTGTGGGGCTAAACGCTGTACGCTGAGGACTGTGCTGCCCGGCAGCGCAGTGGGGTGACCCGCACGGGAAATGATCGCTGCGAGCGGCGGCCTGTGATGGCCGGCTGACAATCGATCGTCGTCGGCCTCTGCATCCAGCAAGGGTCGAAGGTTATGGCCACGGCTGCATGGCTTTCATACCATCGTTGACCATGAAGAGCGATGGTTCCGATAAAGACTGCTTCGACACGGTCAAGGTTCTGAATGCTGCTGCCCAGCGCGGCGCGCGGCACCTGTCAGGCATTGGCGCTTCCGGCGAGGTGGCTGCTGAGATGAAAAGGATTATCAGATCTTTCCTTCTATCCCAAATTATGACGTGGACATCACCGGACACGTCTTCCATTCCTGACGATACAGGAGCGAGGGAAATGCGCGGCTTGGATGCACACCAGCATTGGGCATAAAACGATCCCGCTTGTGTCAAAGAAAGAAGAGATAGGGTAGGGGATATGCGTAGGGAAAAGCGACACAAGCGGGATCTACCGGGGTACATTATTTATGGAAGAGGGCTATAAGCGCCTTACCTCAGATGCGGAACGGTTCCATGACCTCCACGAGATTGCCGTCCGGATCGCGCACGAACAGCCAGTGGCCGCCGTCAGGGCGCGTGCCGACTTCGATGCAGAATTCTACGTCGTTTGCGCGCAGCTGCTCGGCCATGGCGGGCACATCGTCGGTCGTGACAGCAAAATGCGTGATGCCGCTGCGGTTCCATGGCGTACGCTCGGGCGTCAGCTGACTGGAAAAGTGGAACAGCTCCAGCTGCACGCCGTGGTTCGGCGCTTCCAGCACGGCGGTATGGCATTCGGTGGTCGCCGGAGGCAGCTTATAGAGGTTTTCATTCTTTGCGAAAAACGGTTCGGTGAAGTGCGCACCGCGTAGGTAGACGAAGCCAAAGTTTTCGCAGTAGAATTTTACGGAACGTTCAAGGTCTTCCACGGTGATCCCGATATGGGTCACGGTATCGATCGTCTTCATGGCAGCACCTCCGCTTATTTTGCCATGCCGCGAATGATGTCGCAGACGGAAGCATCGTCCATGTGGTACTTTTTCAGCAGATCGTCATAGGCGCCGAAGCCCGGGTAGGTCTCCGGAATGCCCACACGCTTGAAGCTGCGGGGCGTTACGCCGCTGTCGATCAGGCAATCGGCGATGGCGCTGGCTAGACCGCCGGTCATGAAGTGATCCTCCCACACGACGATGCCGCCAGTAGATTTGGCGCTGTCCAGCACGAGCTCGCGATCCAGCGGCTTGATCGACCACATGTCCACGAGACGGATATGGATGCCTTCTTCCGCCAGCGCGTCCGCCAGCTTCATTGCGCGGCGAACCAGGCCGCCGTGCACGAAGAGGGTCGCATCCTTGCCGTCACGGATCACGATGCCCTTGCCGAGTTCGAATTTCACATCCGCATCGTAGATCACGGGATCGGCTTTGGCCATGGTCAGGCGAATGAACATCGGCCCGGGCATATTCGCACTGTCGCGCAGAATGCTTTCGCACATGCGCGGATCGCTGACGGAAACGACCTGCATGTTCGCGATGGAGCGCATGATGGAAATGTCCTCCATGGCGTAATGCGTGGAGCCGCCGCCGCTGGTCATGCCGCCGACCCAGCCGATGATGCGCACCGGAAGGTTCTGATAGGAGATCGCCGTGCGATTCTGCTCGAAGCAGCGCATGGTCACGAAGGGCGTCATGCCCATGATATAAGGTACGCCGCCGGAGATCGCCAGACCCGCGGCGATGCCCGCAGCATTCTGTTCGGCGATGCCGGTATCCACAAAGCGTTCAGGATATTTTTCAACAAAGGGCTTCATGTTGCCGCCGCAGTCGGAGGTCAGCGCCCAGATATTCGGGTTGGTTTCGGCCATGTCAAGCAGCGTATTTGCAACTACGCCGCGAGTGTTGAGAACTTCGCCCAGCTTGTAGTTATTCATGAATTGCGCCTCCTTACATGTCCTTTTCGTGGGCTTCCTTCAGATCCTGAAGCGCCCGCGCGGTCTGTTCTGCGTTCATATTGCCGCTGTGCCAGGAAAGCTGCCCCTCCATGAAGGACACGCCCTTGCCCTTGATCGTGTCGCAGATAATCATGGTGGGCTTGTCGCTGTCATAGGCAGGCAGCGCATCGATGGTATCGACGATGGCGTTCATATCGTGGCCGTCGATCTCGATGACGTTCCAGCCGAAGGCGCGCCACTTGTCGGCGTAGGGCTCCAGCTTCATGAAGTCGCGGTCGGAATAGCGCGTCATGAACTGATGGTTACGGTCTACGATGCCGATCAGGTTGCCCAGCCCCATACTGCCGGCGTACATTGCGGCTTCCCAGATGGAGCCTTCGCAGGTTTCGCCATCGCCCATCATGCAGAAAATGCGATGCTTCTCATGCTTGGCGCGCGCGGAGAGCGCCATGCCAATGGCGATCGGCAGGCCCTGACCCAGCGAACCGGCGGACGATTCGACGCCCGGAAGGTGTACCTTGCACGGGTGCATGCCGAAATGCGTATCGATTTTGTTGTAGGTGGCGAGGATCTCGTCGAAGTCGAAGAATCCGCGCAGCGACATGGCGATGTACATACATACGGCCGCATGTCCCTTGGAGAGCACGAAGCGATCGCGCGTGGGCATGGCGATGTCGTTGGGGTCAACGTTCATTCCATAGTGGTAGAGCGCAATCAGCATATCGGTCATGGACATATCGCCGCCGATGTGCACGGGGCCATTATAGGCGCCGCACAGCGTGATCAGACGCACGCGCTGCTGGTAGGCCAGGTCTTTTAAGCGCTTTACGGTTTCCGGATTTGCCATTTTTAAACAGCCTCCTCTTTTCAAAAAGCAATTATAAAGCCTTCCGGTGTGACGATGCCGCTCGCAAACCGGTTCTGTTAAAACTGATTGCGCAATCAGTTGCTGTGGACAGTATAACGCATCTAAATATGCTTTGTCAACTGTTTTCTGAGCTTTTTTAACCAGATTTATGACGATGCAGTTAATATGGTTTTGCTCAGACGTCATGCTGCTGATTATTTTTTCAGCGTTGGGTTGACATTTGAATGGGAATGTTGGTATACTCTTAAAACGGTAATATGTGCTTGGAAGTGAAGAAGAGTGCCAAGAGGCAGGAAAAAAACGGTAACATCGGCGGACGTCGCAAAGCTGGCGGGCGTATCGCCGGCATCGGTCACGCGCGTTTTCAATCCGGACTGGGAGATGAATATCCGGCCGGAAATACGCGCAAAGGTAATGGCTGCGGCCAATGAGCTCAATTATACGCCCAATGCCTTTGCGCGCATGCTGGCGGGGCGTAAGACGGATCTGGTTGCCATCGTGCTCGGCCCGGTCACAGGTCCGTACTATTCGCGGGTATTGCTCAGCTTTATATATAAGCTCCAGATGCAGGGCAAGCAGGTGCTTCCGTTTACCATGGCCGGGGGTATGAGCTATCGCGAGCTTTTTGAGCGAATCAAGCCGTTCCGCGTGGATGCGATTATCCTCACGAGCGCCGCTTCGCCGGCTGTGTACGAGCCGAATGAAACGGATATACCGGTGATATTGTTTGAACAGGTCATCAACGGCCTGTCGATTCATTCGGTATGCAGCGACAGCTTTGCCGGCGGGCGCACTGTGGCGGAAATGCTGGTGGAAAACGGGCACAGGCGCATCGCGTTTATTTCCGGAAACGGTATCTGCAACCAGGATTTTGACCGCGAATACGGCTTTGCCAGCCGCATGAACGAATACGGGCTGAAGGTCTGGCGCACGGAGGTTGGAAAATACGCGCATTACGATTCCGGCTGGGACGCGGCGGTGCGGCTGCTGACGGGCAGCGAGCGTCCGGATGCGATCTTCTGCGCTGACGATGTGCTGGCCATGGGGGCGATGGACGCCATACGCGACAGGTTCGGTCTGTCCGTGCCGGACGATATATCGGTGGTGGGCTTTCATGATATTCAGCAGGCGTCTCTGCCGCCCTATTCGCTCACCACGATGCACAGCCCGATCGACGTAATGGTAGATGCCGTCGTGGGCATCATCGACGGACTCGGCGAAAAGAGCAGAGAAAACGAGCGGGAGCTGTTCACGATGAAGCCGGTCATTCGCAATTCCATGCGAATTGAAAATCCCAGGTATGAGCAATTGCGCCGTGCGCAGCTGGAAACGGAACGCCCGAGGCGAAATACCATCAATTCCGCACAGCTGTGAGACCGGATACAGTTTTTTACGCCATAACCGCATCGCAGACGGATGAAAAAACGCCTCGGTGCGGTTTTTGATGTGATTTCGAAATCAATTTGTACGTTTGGACATTGATATATTTGAGATGCGATCGAATAGATACTGTACATAAGTCACATTGAAATGGTATCGATGATGTAATAAATGCTAAAATTAGGAATTTGGTATTGACAATATTCAAATCGTAACTATAATAGTGAGTGATTGCGAAATCAGAAAACTGACAGAGGAAGAATGCCGCTTTCCTTTGAGAAACGAAAGAAAAGAGTTGTTTCCCATGCTGAAACTGGAAAAGGGCCCCGGTATTCGCGCAGGGCTGCGGGATTTCAAGCTGAACGCAAACAATATTTCCTCCGGCATCACCGGCATGGTGTTCAGCATTTCTGGTATCGTGGTGATATTCTCCAATATCGCAACGCAGGCCGGACTGTCGCAGACGCAGATCATTTCATGGATGTTCACTGCCTTCCTGCTGGGCGGCATCATGAGCGTACTGTTCAGCCTGTACTACAAGATTCCGCTGGTATTTACCAATTCGCTGCCGGGCATGATTCTCTGCGGCAGCCTGTATACCATGTTTGGTATGCAGGAAATGGTCGGCGGACTGATTATGGCGGGCGCGCTGGTGTTCCTGGTGGGCATTTCCGGCCTGATGGACTTCATCAAGCGCATGCTGCCGATTCCGATCGTGATGGGCATGGTCGCCGGCGTATTCCTGAGCTACGGCGTGAAGATGGTCACCGCCGTGCAGGGAGATCCGCTGGTGTGCGGCGTGGTGCTGCTGGCATACCTGCTCACGCTGAAGCTCTTCCCGAAGGCGCCGGCGCAGCTGGTGGCGCTGATCATGGCGGCGCTGATGGTCATTTTCTTCAGCCCGATCAAAATTCCCGTTTCTGAAATGCATTTTGGTATTTCTCACCCCATCTTCGTTGCACCCAGGTTCACCTGGAACGCCTTTGTGTCCGTGTCGATTCCGATCGCCCTGCTGGCGCTGGCGGATTCAATCAAGGGCTACGGCGTTCTGAAGACCAACGGCTATAATCCGCCCATGAATGCGGTCACGGCCGTCGGCGGTCTGGTTTCGATGTTTGCAGGCTTCAGCCTCTCAAACGTGATCGGCTTTGCAGGCGTCGGTACCGCCATCGTGGCGACGGACGCCGCGGGCCCGCGCGAGCGCCGCTATGTTGCCTCCGTAATGAAGAATCTGTTCTCCATTGTGCTGGCGCTGATCGTCGGCTTCGTTTATCCGCTGCTGCACGGCCTGCCCACGAATGTGAGCAACATGCTGGCGGGGCTTGCGATGCTCTCGCTCTTCACCGGTTCGCTCGGCACCGCGTTTGGCAGCGGCAAGTTCAGGCTCGGCGCGTTTGCGGCCATGGCCATCGGCGTGGCGGACATTTCCATCGCATCCATCGGCGCGCCGATCATTGCGCTGGTCGTGGGCACGGTGGTGTCGCTGCTGGCTGAGGGCGGCGATTTCAAGGAAATGCTGGCAAGGAACAACGCTTGAAAACTGAATCAGTTTGGAGGATAAACACGATGAAAGCAATTATCAAAACGGAAAAAGGCCCGGGACATGTGTTCTACACGGACGTGCCTGAGCCGGGGCATCCGGGCCCGGGATACCTGCTGGTCGAGGTTAAAACGGCGGGCATTTGCGGTTCGGACGTGCACATCTGGCACGATACCTTCCCGAACAAGCCGCCGGTGGTGCTGGGGCACGAGTATGTGGGCGTGGTGCTGGAAGTGGGCGATGGCGTGACTGAGTTCAAGCCCGGCGACATCGTAACCAGCGAGGTACCCACCGAATACTGCGGCAAGTGCAAATATTGCCGTACGGGCGATGTGCAGCACTGCATTGATCGCGGCGGCATGGGCGGCACGCGAAACGGCATTTTCACCAAGTACCAGCTGGTGGAGGCGCGCGTATCGCATCATGTACCCGAGAATGTCGACACGCGGCTGGGCGCGCTGCTCGAGCCGGTTTCCACCTGCGCGCACTGCATGGAGCTGACGCACATTCAGGGCGGCGAGGTCGTGGTCGTGGCGGGTCCCGGCCCGATCGGTCTGATCATGGCGCAGCTGGCGAAGGCCGAGGGCGGCTATGTGATCGTAACCGGCACGGACGTGGATGAAAAGCGGCTGGAGCTGGCCAAGGAGCTGGGCGCGGACGCGGTTATCAACGTGCAGCGCACGGATGGCGTTAAGGCGATCCGCGATATGACCGACGGCTATGGCTGCGACGTTTACATTGACTGCTCCGGCAACGGCCGTTCCGTGCTGCTGGGCATCGAGGCGCTGCGCTACATGGGTCGCTATACGCAGATGGGCGTGCTTGGCCGCGAGCTTACCCTGAACTGGGATAAGATCGGCCTGAAGGAGCTTCAGGTAACGGGCGTTCGCTGCGAGAAGTATTCCTCCTGGGAGCGCGCGCTCGCGTATGTGCGCGCCGGTAAGGTCAATCTGGAAAAGCTGGCGACACATGAATTTGGTTTTGACCAGTGGGAAGAGGCCTTCAAGCTCTTTGAGAGCAAGGAAGGGCTGAAAATATTGATGCACCCCGTTGAATGAGCCTTCGTTCACACACCCCCCGAGATGTTGAAGGCGTTACAAACGCCTGCAATATAGAAAGAAAAGGAGAGATCATTGTGAAGAAAACCATTCGTATCCTGTCTTTGGCACTGGCGCTGGTCATGCTGCTTTGCTGCGCCGCTTTCGCGGATGACAACACCACCGGCAACCCCTCTACCGGCAACACGCTGGATGAATCCTATCAGCTGGACAAGAGCAACGCTGAAATCGTGTTCCGCCTTTCCTGGGGCGTCAACTTCGACCCCGCGCATCCCTACACTGCCGCCGCTACGACCTTTGCCGAGACGCTCTATGAGCTGAGCGACGGCAAAATCGTGTGCGAATACTATCCCTCCGCGCAGCTGGGCGACGACGCCTCTACGCTGGAGCAGGTAATGCTGGGCACCCTGGATTGCCAGGTCGTTTCCACGCCCTTCACCTCTGCGTTCACCGATACGCTCTACGCCGTAGATCTGCCCTACGTGTTCGACGGCGACCTGACCATGACCTATGACATCCTTTCCTCCGAAATCGGCCAGCGCATGCTGGACGCCTGCTCCGAGGATCTGGGCATTCACTGCCTGGCCTGGTGCTATCAGCCGTACCGCGATTTCTACACCAACAAGAAGATCGAAACTGCGGATGACCTGAAGGGCATGAAGATGCGCGCGATGCCCAACCCGCTCCATCAGGATGCGTTCACCGCGATGGGCATGAACCCGACGACCACCTCCTTCAACGAGATCTACACGCTGATGCAGCAGGGCGGTATCGACGGTTGGGATTCCGACCCGATCGGCATCATCACGGGCGGCTTCTATGAGGTTGCCAAGTATGTTACCATTTCCGGCCACTTCAACAACGAGGTTATGCTGGATATGTCCGACAATGCCTGGAATCGCCTGAACGAGGAACAGCAGGGCTGGGCCATCGAGGCCGCCAAGGCTGCCGGCAAGGCCTCCTACGAAGTCTCCATGGAGCAGGCGACCAAGCGCTATGAGCAGATGAAGGAAAAGGGCATGGAGATCAACGAGATCGACCTGACGCCCCTGAAGGAAGCTGTTAAGCCCGTGGTCGAAAAGTACTGCGCTCAGTCCGAGGTTTGCGCAGAGGTCGTGGCTGCTATCGAAGAATACAAGGCCGCGCACGCGAACACCTGATCGAAGCCGACGGAGCCCGGCTGCGCGCTGTGCGCAGCCGAGGCTCGCCAATTTCGCACATATTAATGGAGGAACTCCACAATGAAAGCATATTCACTGCTTAAAAAGGTGAATGAATGGTGCGCAAGGATCCTCGGCTGGATCATGGCCGCCATGCTGCTGGTGCAGCTGGTGGTACTGTTCGCAGGCGTTGTCGCTCGCTATTTTTTCAATTCTCCTTTCACCTGGAGCGACGAGCTCGCATCGCTGCTGCTGGTCGCCATTACCTTCCTGGGCGGCTATTCTGCCCTTGTAACCGGCAAGCTTGCCAATGTCACCATGGTGCTTGATAAGCTGCCGCCGACCCTGCGCAAGGTTCTGATTACGGTTCGCAATATCCTGATCATTGCGATCTGCATCATCATTGCAAAGAGCATCATTGAAATGATGGGCAAGCCCGTCGTGCAGAAGCAGGTTTCTTCTACGATGCGCATCCCGATGAAATATGTGTATTGCGTAATGCCAGTATCCTTCATCATGATGGCCGTGCATTCGTTCGTCGCCATGATCGGTACCTGGCTGGATAAGGGAGAGGAGGCAGCGTCCAAATGATCGTTGCGATTGTATTTGTTGTCGCCATCATCATCGGCGTGCCGATCGCCCTGATGCTGGGCATGTGCGGCATTACCCACATGTTCGTTATGGATCCCAGCTATTTGAGCGCTATCGGCTCCAAGCTGTTCTCTTCTTCTAACTCGCTGAGCATGCTGGCCATTCCGCTGTTCATTCTGGCGGGCAACCTGATGGGTATGTCCGGTGACGTAAAGCGCCTGTGCGATTTCTGCCGCGCGCTGCTGCGCCACATCAAGGGCGGTCTGTGCTACATCACCATCGTGCTGGGCACGCTGCTGGGCGCTTCGCTTGGCTCCGCGAATGCGGAGGCCGCGCTGCTGGGCTCCATTCTGTATCCTGAACTGGTAAAGGATGGCTACGGCGAAGAATTCTCCGCCGACCTGATCGGCACCGTTTCCATCATCGGGCCCATCATCCCGCCGGGACTGCCCTACATCGTGTACGGCGTTGCCGCAGGCTGCTCCATTAAGGATCTGTTTATGGCCGGTATCATTCCCGGCGTTCTGATCGCGGTCTGCCTGGCGCTGTCCGTATTCTTCATGGGCAGAAAGCGCAATTGGCCCAAGGCGCTGCGCGCTTCCCGCCATGAGGTGTGGGTGGCCTTCAAGAAGGCGGCGTTCTCGCTGCTGACGCCTCTGCTGACGCTGATCTGCATCATGACCGGCGTCTGCACGCCCACTGAGGCTGCGGCCGTGCTGGCCACGCTGATCCTCTTCGTCGGCGTCGTGATCTATCGCAAGATCAAGATCAAGGATCTGCCGAAGGTGTTCGTGGAGGCCGCCGTGCTGTCCGCCGCGTGCCTGATGATCGGCGCAATGGGCGGCCTGTTTGGCTACACGCTGGCGCTGGATCAGGTTCCTACCGCGATCGCCAACTTCATCACCGGTCTTTCCACCAACCGCTACGTCGTGCTGCTGCTGATCAACATCCTGCTGCTGATCGTCGGCTGCCTGATGGACGCTGTGCCCGCCATTATGATCCTGGTTCCGGTTTTGACGCCCGTGATCGTGAAGCTGGGCATCAATCAGGTGCACTTCGGCTTCATCATGTGTCTGAACCTCACGATTGGTCTGCTTACGCCGCCGGTTGGCTCGCTGCTGTATACCACGGCTGCCGCTACAAATTTGAGCGCAGACCGAATGGTCAAGAGCATCTGGTGGCCCTGGATCGCGATTCTGTTCGCAGTCCTGATGATCGTCACCTACTGCCCGTTCCTGACCACCTGGCTGCCGAGCATTCTGTAAGGCGTTTAATTATCAGATCTCACATTACCCCTCTTGGCGTCTGACGGCGATAAAAAGGCGTCGGACGCCAATCTTGTTTATTGCGGTTTATTCTAAAAATAAAAAAGGAGCATTGCAATGTTTGATAAATTTGATTTGAGCGGACGCACCGCCATCGTTACCGGCGGCGCTGCGGGTCTTGGAAACGGCATGGCGCGCGCCATGAGCGCAGCCGGTGCGACGGTCGCGCTGCTGGACTATGCACCGACCGTCGTTCAGGCCGCGCAGGAAATGCAGGCGGAGACCGGCAATCCCGTTTTCGGCGTTCAGGGCGACCTGACGAATCGCGAGGATCTCGAGCGCGCGTACCATAAGTGCGTCGAGCTGCTCGGCGGCAAGCTCACGATCCTGCTCAACAACGCCGGCGGAAGCTATACCGCGCCCATCGAGGAATTCCGCATGGATAAATGGGACTGGCTGCTTGAGCTGAACCTGACGGCGATGTTTGAAATGTCCAAACTGGCGATCGCCGATATGCGCAAGGTCGGCTATGGCAAAATCATCAACATCGCGTCCATGCTCGCCTTCTTTGGCGGCACGCATTCCTTCGCATACGCGGCCTCCAAGGGCGGCGTGGTGCAGCTCACCAAGGCGCTGAGCAACGAAGTGGCGGGCGAGGGCATCACCGTGAACGCCATTGCACCCGGCTATATGAACACCAAGCTGAACAGCTTTATGGATGAAGCCTTCCGCAATCGTATCAATCAGCGCCTGCCCGGCGCCCGTTGGGGTGAGCCGGAGGATCTGGGCGGCCCTGCCGTATTCCTGGCGTCCGCCGCATCCGACTACGTCAGCGCCGTTACCATTCCGGTTGACGGCGGCTATATGGCCAAATAATCTGGGGAGGGCAAAAAGCAATGAAGATCAAAGCGGCATTGGTGCGCGAAGAGGGCGCGCCGTTTACCATAGAGGACGTTGAGCTTGAAGCGCCCCGCGCGGGTGAGCTTCAGGTGAAGATTGTGGCCTGCGGCGTGTGCCATACGGACGCGAAGGCGCAGGGCGGCTATTTCACGCCGTTTCCGGCGGTGCTCGGCCATGAGGGCGCGGGCATCGTGGAAAAGGTGGGCGAGGGCGTGACAGATTTCCAGGTGGGCGACCATGTGGTGCTGTCCTATCCTTACTGCTGCGAATGCGATAACTGCAAAAAGCACAAGCCCTACTACTGCTATCGCAGCACGGAGCTGAGCTTTTTCGGCAAATTCAAGGATGGACATACGCCGCTTTCGCAGAACGGCGCGCCTGTCAATTCGTTCTTTGGCCAGTCCTCCTTCGCCACGCATGCCATTGTGCCCGTCGTGAACGCGGTCAAGGTGGACAAGGATGTGGATCTGAAGCTGCTGGCGCCGCTCGGCTGCGGCGTGCAGACCGGCGCGGGTGCGATCATCAACGCGCTCAGGCCGGAACCTGCGGACAGCGTGGTGATTTTCGGCACGGGCACCGTGGGTCTGAGCGGCATCATGGGCGCGGCGACCATCGGCTGCAAGCGTATCATCGCGGTGGACATCATCGACAGCCGTCTGGAGATCGCAAAGGAATACGGCGCGACCCACGTTGTCAATTCCAAGACCACGCAGGACGTCGCCGCAGCGGTGAAGGAATTGACCGACGGCAAGGGCGCGGATTACGCGCTGGATACCACCGGCGTGGAGGTTTGCACGCTGGCGGCGCTCAAGAGCCTGCACACCGGCGGCAAGGGCGCGTGTGTGGCGGCCAGCAAAAAGCTGACCTTCGATCCCGCGCCGTCCTACCTGATCGGACGCAGCTGGGCGTATCTCATTGAGGGCGAGGCCGTGCCGCAGGAATTCATTCCGCAGATGATTGAATGGTACAAGGCAGGCAAGTTCCCGTTTGACCGCATGGTTTCCTTCTATCCCTTTGAGAAGATCAACGAAGCCTTTGAGGACACGCGCAAGGGTCTGGCAACGAAGGCCGTGCTGGTGATGCCCGAATAAACAGCCGGGATCGGCTGAACGCCATGCACAGGCGCTTGGCCGATCCCGAAATATGAAGGAGTTTTCGAACCATGATTATCATTGGTGAAAAAATCAACGGCGCGATTCCATCCATCAAGCAGGCCATCGCGGAGCGCAACGAAGCGCTGATCCGCGAACGCACGCTCGCCCAGGCGGCGGCCGGCGCACATTTTCTGGATTGCGCGCCCAGCACGGCCACAGAAGTGGAATATGAAACCATGTGCTGGCTGATAGATCTGATGCAGGCTGCGACCGAGCTCCCGCTTTGCATTGACAGCCCAAATGCGAAGCTGCTGGCGCGGATCCTGAACGAGGGGCGCGTGAAGCGCTGCGGCATGGTCAATTCGGTAAATGAAGAAGGCGATAAGTGCGAGACCATTTTCCCGCTCATTGCCGGTACCGACTGGAACGTCATCGGCCTTACCTGCGACCAGGACGGCATTCCCATGGATCCGCAGAAGAAGATCGATATTGCGAAGCGCATCATTGATAAGGCGGATCATTTCGGCGTGCGGCTGCCCAACCTGCACATCGACCCCTGCGTGATGGCGCTGGCGACGGTGCCCACGGCGATGAAGGATTTCGCACAGGTGATCCGCGGCATTCATGAATATGCGTCCGACGTAAAGGTGACCGGCGCCATTTCGAACATCAGCTTTGAAATGCCTGCGCGCAAGTATATAAACACGAATTGCATGGCCTATGCCATAGAGGCCGGACTGGATTCCGCCATCATGGATCCCTGCAACACGGACATGATGAGCGCCATCTACGCCTGCGAAGCGCTGTGCATGAGGGACAAGGGCGGCAGAAAATATAACCGCGCCTACCGTCAGGGCAAGATCGGCGTAAAAAAATAAAGGACGAACGCTTAAAAAATAGGGGGATAACCACATGATCGATTTCGAAACGCTTACCCAGGCGATGGGTGAACTGGATGAGGACGCGGTGAAGGAAATGCTTGAAGCGGTCATGGCCGACGGCGGCAGTCAGGCCGCACAGGCGCTCGATGCGTGCCAGAAGGGCATGGACATCGTTGGCAAAAACTTTGAAGAGGGCGAATACTTTGTCGGCGACCTGATTTATGCGGGCGAGCTGATGACCGACGCCGTGAAGATCCTCAAGGACGGCCTCATCAGCGGCGAGAGCGGCGATGCGAAGACGCGGATCGTGCTCTGCACCGTGAAGGACGATCTGCACGACATCGGCAAGAACATCGTGCGCTCCATGCTGGAGGCCGCAGGCTTCGAGGTGCTGGATCTGGGTATCGACACGCCCGTTGAAAAGATCGTAGAGACCGCGAAAAACGAGGGCATCAAGATCGTCGCGCTTTCCGGCGTGCTCACGCTGGCCATCGATTCGATGAAGGCAACGGTGGAAGCGATCAAGGCGGCCGGCATGGACGATGTGAAGATTATCATCGGCGGAGCGCCCGTAAACGAGACCGCCTGCGCGGTGACCGGCGCGGATGAATGGGCGCACAGCCCGCAGAAAACCGTTCAGGTCTGCAAAGAATGGGCGAAAGCCGTCTAACTGAGTGGGAGAGAACGCAATGGATATGAAGCAATTATATGAGCAGCGCCTTGCGCGCTTTGACGACGTTATGAACCGCCGCATTCCCGATCGCGTGCCGATCATTCCCAATATGGGCACATGGATGTATTTCGTATCCGGCGTGAGCATTCGGCGCGCGTTTCTGGAGGATCCGAACGAGATCTTCAATGCGGCCAAATATGTGGCGGATCGCGTGCCGATGGATGTGCTGATGAGCACGTCGAACACCATTCCCGTCGCCATGGCGAACCGCTTGGGCGAGGGCGCGTATGTCGTAAACGACAACGGCGTGCAGATCAAGGGCAGCAGCGGCCATCTGATGGAGCCGCAGGAATACCCGCTGCTTCAGCAGGATCCGCTGAGGTTCTTTGCAAATGTGCTGATCCCGCGCAAGTTCCCCGCCATTCGCGAGGCGGATCCAGAGAAAAAGGTCGAGATCATCAAGCAGGCCTATAAGGATTTTACCGAGTATTGCGCCTACAACGCGAAGGCCGACCAGCGCATTGAGACCGAGCTGGGGCTGCCGCTGTTCTGTTGCGGCACCAATTTCCTTTCGCCGGACGTCGTGCTGGATTACCTGCGTGATTTTGTGGGCATTTCGCTGGATGTGCGCCGTCACTCGGCGGATCTGCTGGCGGCCTGTGAATCGCTGTATGACTTTATATTGAATATGTTCTTCGAAACGGCGACGCCGCCGAACCGCAAGACCATATTCTCGCCGCTGCACCTGCCGACCTATCTGCGGCCGAAGGATTTTGCGAAGTTGTACCTGCCCTTCATGAAGCGCTATATTGAGGAGCTGGCCGTGAAGCGCGGCTATTCGGTGTATTTCTTCATGGAAAACAACTGGATGCCCTATCTGGATCTGCTTGAGGCGCTTCCGCAGAATGCCAAGTTTGTCGGCCTGTTTGAGACCGGCGATCTGGCCGAGATCAAGCGCAGGCTTGGCGATCGGATCATCGTGATGGGCGGCATGCCGGTGTCACTGCTGAGCTTTGGCACGCGCGAACAGATCATCGACAAGGCAAAGGAGCTGATCGACACGCTTGCACCCGGCGGCGGTTACATTTTCTCCACCGATAAGACGCTGCTGACGCCCGGCGACGGCACGATTGAAAACGTTGCGGCTGCCTGCGAATATGTGGCCGTTCATGGCAAGTATTGATCGAAAGGGAGGCGGGCAAAATGGCTGAAATCCAGATGACCCTGGAAGGGGATACCTACGAGGCATTTGAGCGGGCGTTTCGGGAAATCGCTGCCGAAAAGGGCATTCCCGAGGAGGACGCGATGAAGGCGATGCGCAAGCTGATCTATCTGTTTGTGACGCGCACCTGATAACGTATTAATGCAGTGCGATGGAGTCGGACGGCTCCATCGCACTGTTGAGATTTGGAGCTGGGATGGAAATGAAGCGCATTATTCTGGGCTGCCGTACGCTGGAGGACGAGCTTTGCGCCGCCATGCGCGCCTGCGGCTGTGTGGATGAGGTGCGCTGGTTTGAATCCGGACTTCACAATGTGCCGGCGCGTCTGCATGGCGTGCTGCAGTCGATGCTGGACGATTGTCGGGGCTGCGATACCGTGCTGCTGGCGATGGGCGTCTGCGGAAATGCGGTTTCCGATCTGCGGACGCATGGTTTTCAAATGGTCGTGCCGCGTGCGGACGATTGCATCGGCCTGCTGCTCGGCGGCGCGCATCGACCCGTAGACAGCTATTTCCTGACGCACGGCTGGCTGCGCGGCGAGCGCAACCTGTGGCGCGAATACGAGCACTGCATCGAAAAATATGGCGACAAGCGCGGCAAGCGGATATTCTCGGCGATGTTTCACAACTATAATGCGGTAACGCTGCTGAATACGGGCTGTTTTGACATGGAAGCCGCTGCGGCGGAAACCAGAGAAATCGCGCAGCGGCTGAAATTGCAGTATCTGGAACAGGCAGGCTCATTGTCTCGGCTTGAAGCGCTGCTGCTTGGGCGCTGGAGCGCGGATGATTTTATTATAACGCCACCCAACAGCACGCTCAGGCTGTGACGAACAGCTCTTACTCCTGATTTCCGGTGATGTAGTAATCGCAGAACTCGCCACCAGAGGCGAGGGTCTGCTGACGATGCAGCACGCCGTGCTGGAGCGCGATCATTACGCTGTCCAATTCGCAGAACAGCGGCATCAGCTCCGAAACACCCAGCTTTTTTGCGTATGCGCAGATCGGGCAGCGGGTGATGCGGTAGTAGCATGCGTTTTCATGGGGCTGTCCTACAAAATCTACTTTAAACGACGTGGGGTATTGCCGCTCCCGTTCCGATGTATACCACTTTACATATTTGACGATGACCTTCTTGTTTGCCGCCTTGCCCTTTTCCGTGTTCAGATCGGTCATGCCAAAATACCATTTCACATGGTAGAGCGCACGGCGCATCATTTCCTGTATGGTCTCCGGCGGAATCCTCTTGCCGCTGGCCACATATGGTGCGACAAAGGCCAGCGCGAACAGCTCGTTATAGGCCATGGGGTTATCGCTTCCAATATCGTCGGCCTTTTCAACCAGCTCGCGGTAGACCTGCCTGCTTTTTTCATGATGTCGCCAGCGTACTGTCGGCCATATTTTTCAGTCAGCACCTGCTTCATGGGCTTTGAAAACAACCAGAAGTAAAAGCCGTTGTATTTCATGATCCTTCATCTCCCATTTAACTGCGAGGATACGGCTGCACGTTTTGTTCGGCGCCTTCGCTAGATCTGCTCCAGATCCTTATATTTTTCAAGAACGGGACTCTTATCGCCCACATACCAGTAATCACAGTGGTCGCCGCCCAGCGCCTCGGTCTGGGTACGGATAGGCGGGCGTGCATGATCTCGGCAAGAAAGTGATCCGTCCTGCACAGGTAGGGCAGCAGCGCCTCGTAGCCGTGCGCCTTCGCGTGCTTTGCGATCGGGCAGCCGACGAGGTGGAAGCAAAAGCCCTCCGTGCGGTGGTCGGGGTTGATCTCCACCTTCCAGCTGTCCATCCATTCGCCCCTGGCCTGGTGCTCTTTCTGCATCCTGTTGAATTTCACATATGCCCTTTCGAACAGACGGTAGGGCCACTTGTGCCTGTTGCCATCCACAAATTTCCCCAGAAATTTCAGTCGCGCCAGCGCATTGCGCTTGATGGTCAGCAGGGTCTCGCCGTCCAGGCGATGATCGCTGGCCTCATAGAACGCGAGAATCGTGAACCAGTCGAGCATATTGCTTGCCATCATGTTTTTGCCCAGGTCGGGCATGTCCTTCAGAAATTCCAGATAGTGCGCCTCGGCCCTTTGAAGAATCTGTTCGGCCTCTTCGGGAAAGTGCGTCCGGCAGTACTGCTCAAAGGGTCGGGCGTATTTGGAGGCCGCGTAGGCTCGCTTCATTTGGAGCAGCTCCCTTATTTACGTCCTACGATCATTGCAGAATCACCCAGCATCATCATGGCGGCGCGGCGCTTCGAGCCGAAGATTGGCGCGGCTGTTTCCACATATTCGACCTTTTCAAAGCCCATATCGCGCAGCTTTTTTGCAAAGGCGTTCATATCGCCGTACATCTGCGGCTTCATGTTGTCGTGCAGCACGAACACGCCGCCCTTTTTCAGCACGCGCAGGCTTTCCAGCAGCAGCGCCTGCTTATCCGCGCCCATGATGTTGTGGTAGACGTAATTGCTGATGACCGCGTCAAAGCATTCATCCGGAAATGCCAGCTTGTTGGCGTCGCCGCGAACGAAGCTGCACCGCGCGCTCACGCCCTCGGCGCGGGCGTTCTTTTCGCACAGCGCCTTGGAATAATTATACATGGCGCCCCAGTAATCCAGACCTACGACGTTGGCAGAGCGCCAGGTGAGCGCCGCGCGAATGACCAGCGCGCCGGAGCCGCAGCCGACCTCGAGCAGCTTTCCCCTGCCGTCGAAATCGAGATTGCTGAGGATCGTCTGATGCACCCTTTCCATCATGCAGCCCTTGCCGAAGGCGTATTGGCGGCGTATCCATGCCATCCACGCCGTCATCGCCAGCAAAACGGCGATGGCGACCGAAAACACAACACCGAGCACGACGCTGTGAAAGACCGTGAACGACAGTATGGTCAGCACCGCCGCAAGCAGTATCCCACCGCCGAATGCGTAAAACACGGGATTAGACATCCAGCTTCCGTAATCCTCGCCGTGCGTGCCGACCCTGATCTGCTGCTGCGTTCTTGAAATGCTGTTCAACATGGTAATTACATCCTTTCATCATGTAAATATGGAATTGGAGAGCCGAGCCCAGCCGGTGCCCGCTCAGAGCAGCGCGGCGATGGCGGCAAACAGGGGAGTGCCGCGCACAAAGGAGCCGATGTGCTTGGAGGGATCCTGATAATACGCCCTTTCCGGCAGAAAGGAAAAGCGAACGCGCTTTGTATTGCGCCACCAGAGCAGGTCGATCACCACAAGGTCGAACAGCCCAAGCCCCTCACCGAGAACGAGGAAATACCAGAATGCCGGCCAGTAGCCGCTCAAGCCCAGGCTTTTCTTCAGCGCAAGTCCGAGCGCGGAGAACGCGACGGTGAACATGAGCAGATTGCTCAGCAGGATGGAGCGCAGCGGCTTCGCTTCGGGAAGCACGCCCGAGAGCCGCGGTTCGCGCCGCACGCGCGCCTGAACCTTATCAGGATAGGAGCGCAGGCCGATCAGGTTCTTTTTGTCCGTACCGGTACAGAGAAAGCAGATTCCCCAGTACAGGAAATAGAAAATGACTGCAACGACGATTTTCATGCGCTCACCCCATCGTATTCAGGAAGCTCCGGATCGCCTGAATGTAGGCCTCCGGCTTTAATATTGTGGACAGGTGCCCGCCGGAAACATAGATGACCTTCGGCGCGTGCATCAGCTTAATGAGATCCTGCTGCATCTGGCCGGAGAAGAAATCCTGATCGGGCAGGATCAGCAGTATCCTGCCCTTGAGCGCCGCGAAATCCGCCGGCGTTACGGGCTTTTGGTTCATCAGATCCGCAAGCAGGCTTGAAATGTGCACGTCCTTCGCCTGCGCGTAATCCTTGAAGATCGTTTCGAACATGTCCTGCGCATAGGCGACCTCTTCGGCGCTCTCATTGCGGATATGGCGCATACCGGCCTTGATGAGCGTCGGCTTCAGCTTTTCATAATTGCAGTGCTTCATGTACCACAGCATCAGCGGCGCGAGGCGGTATTTTCGCTTCAGGCTTTTCAGCGTGCTTTCATCCATGCCGCCGGTGGAGATCAGGATCAGCCCACCGGTTTCGTCCGGATATTTCTGCGTGTAGATCTGCGCGACCATGCCGCCGTCGCTGGCACTGGCGAAGATCGGATCCCGAATGCCGAGATGCTGAAAAAAGGCGTGCATACCGGTCACGAGCGCCTGATTCGTGCGCAATTCCTGCGGATAGTCAAAGAGCAGCACGCGCGCGTCTCCGGAAAGCGCGTCCACATAGTCCATCCACATTTCCAGCGTGTTCATTCCGCCGTTGAGCAGAACGAGCGTTTTACCGCCTTCATTGCCGCAGAGCACATAGCGAAAGCGCGCGTCGTCTACGGTGATGAAGCTGCATGGATGTGCGTTTTCAAAGGTCTTCAGCTTTTCTGAATACAGCATGTTCTTTTTCCCTCCGTTGGTTTTAAATTCGCAGACCGCGGCCTGCGCCGTGCCTGCGCCGTGGGCCAGCGCGCCGCAGGCCGTATCGCAAGACCGCGCTTCTTCAGGCTTTCTCAGCCCTTCCTTTTATACCCGCAATCGCAGTACGGGCCGCCGGAGGCGAGGGTATATTCCCGCACGAATTCCGTCGCGCCGCCCGCCTCGCTCATGGTGTAATCGAGGTGGCACAGCGCGGGCGTGAGGTCATAGAGCCCCAGCTTTTTCATCAGCGTGCAGATGCCGCACCTTGTAAAGCGCCCTTCATAGCCGCTGCCGTCGGGGTATTCGTAAAAATCCATGTTCCACGAATAGGGATTTCGGTCGGCAGCCCGCAGCGCGGCCGTGGCCTTCATACCTTCAATGTCCTTCTTTGTGTATTTCTTTTTTCCGCTCTGACGGCAGAACCACTGCATGGGCCGGGTCATCATGGCATCGGCGTAATAATCCGTCAGCCGTTTTAGATCGGGGCGCTTCGGCATGGCGAGGATGAACGCGCCGAGCATGGCGCAGTTGACGATGTTCATCTGAAAACGGTCGCCCTTTTCGAACGCCGGCAGCTCACGAATGATTTTTCTGTATTTCGGCTTCGCCTTCTGTGCGATCGTCCTTGCAGTGGCGGCGTCGTAGCCGAATACCGTCGTCAGATGTGCGCGAAACGACCTTGCAAACAGCACCCACATGCCCATGGGCATTCCAACGTACTTCATGGCTGCATCCCTCCGTCATTCCCGCCCGTTCGGCTGCTTTGTGCCGCGTTCGGGTATCTGATCAGATCATACAAAACGCCGTAATCACCGAAACGGCGCGTTCCTGCCAGCGTCATGCCGAGGTGCACATACCTGTCGCACTTCGATCTGGCGTCGGTCTCCAGGATTACCGGCACGCCCAGCCGGTCGCCCTCGGCAAAGGCCATGTCCATCAATTTGCGCATGTAGCCCTGCCCCTGACAGGCCTCGCGCACGCAGACCATGCCGACGAATATATAGGGCTTCTTCACCTTGCTCAGCCGCTTGTCCAGCCCCGCTTCGCCCTTTGTCATGATGCGCGCAAAGCGTATCAGCGCCTTCAGATCCATCGAGCTCAGCAGCGCTTTCGCCAGCGGCCAAACGGCCTTCGGGCTGATTTTCTCGCCGGGACGCTTGTAGGCGATATACGCCTCGTTCCCTTCGCCCGCGGCATAGAGCATGCCGCTTTGCAGCGCCATGCGCACATAGCCGCAAATGAAGGTTGCCGCCGCGTCTCGACTGGGAAATGCGGAGATCAGGCCGCGCTCAGCGCCGTATTCGTAATAGCCAAAGGCGTGGCCGATGTCCAAAATGATGCTTTCATCCAGCACGCTGACTTTCATATTGCCTCGCCCTCTCCGTTTTTTCTGAGTACCGCGACCGCGCAGGGGATCCTGCCCTCGCACAACGTGTAGTGCGCGTTTGTGTATCCGGCATCCGCGAAGAATTGCCGGTAGGAGGCCAACGTGAATTCGCGCTTGAAATCCGCGCCCGCCCTGCCGATAACGCTCGATACGCCGTTGGTCGTGCCCCTGTCCGTCCGGTTCATGTAGGTGGGGATGATGAGCAGCCCGCCCGGCCTGCACACCCTGTCCAGCTCGCGCAGCGCCTTGTACGGTTCGTCCAGCAGATGGATCACGTTTGCGGCGACAACCGCATCGAAGTGTCCATCCAGATAGTGCAGCTGCAAAATATTCGCCTGCTCGAACGTTATATTGCCGCATTTGCCGTACTTCCTTGCGGCGCGCTTGAGCATGCTGGCGGAGAGATCCGTGGCGGTCAGGCGCTTGCAGCGGCCTGCAATCGCGCCGCTGAGCAGCCCCGTGCCGCAGGCGCATTCCAGCACGTCACCGCCGCGCGGAATCTGCCGCTCCACCTCAGCGCAGAGCGCGCGGTCGGCCTTCCTGTTGATGACGTTTGCAAATACATCGTATATCCATGCTACATTGTCCCAGAACATAGGCGCATCCTCCGCTTTATCTGTAACCCTTTCCCTGCAAAAACACCGGCGGCCAGTAGGGCATCGGCTTAGCGCCAGCCTTCAGCTTAAAGTCGCAGTAGTCGCCATCGAAGCAGGTGTGCTCTCGAAACAGCGGCGCGCCGAGGATACCAAACATCACATAATCCAAATTGCACAGGCAGGGCATATAAGCCTCATAGCCGTACTGTCGCGCAAAATTTGCCAGAGGGCAGACGAGATTATGATAGCTGAAATCATAACCGTCCTCCGGCGGAACCTGCGTCTGTGTTTCAAAGCTGCCGGGGTTCTTCGCGGCATTGGCGGCGTTCTGCGCATCCTTTTTCAGGAACATCCTGTTCAGCAGCTTCGGATTCGTGAACAGTCTGCCCATGAAGCTGCGCATGAGCCGGGGCATTTTCAGCATGCGACGCTCGTAAGCCAGCGTCATCAGGCGGCCGATTTCATCCATCGAAGCGCCGAATCCCTTCAGATACTCGCCCATGGCGACGAGCATATAGGCCTCGGTCAGGTTCCGCGTGCCGCTCGCCTTGTCGCCACCAATGTAGGGGAAACGCGCCAGCATGTCGCACTGATAGATGCTCCATATGTGCTGCATTGCGATTTCGCAGGGCTCTTTGCAGATATGCTCTAGCTCGGAGCCGACCAGCGGCAGAAAGCCATACATCGTCTTTTGCAGCTTGCTGCGGTTCTTTTCGTAGTATGCGTGCATGTGCGCGCCTCCTTTATCGGTTGGAAGATTCCGCGCTGAGCGGCCGCGGCTGCGGCAGAACGCCATCCTCGATGAACATACGCAGCATTTCCGCAAAGCCCTTCGGATCTCGAATCTGATATTGCATGTGGTCATAGCCCATAAAGACCGGATAGCTGGCATGCGGATAGGCGCGCATCACGGCGTCACGGTATTTAAAGTGTTCCTCGATACTGCCAAATTCAAAGCAGGCATGCGCCTGCAATTCCTTCGGCAGCGGCGGAAAGGGCTTGTCCTCCAGACTGTCCGCCATCTGCCTGCGCAGGTTGCCACAGCGCAATGCCTTGCCTGCGGCGATGAAATACGGCTTGATGGCGTCATCGTCGCACCACATGATCCATTTCAGCGTCCTGCCCTTCGACCAGCTCAGGCTCTTGATGGCGAGATAGAGCAGGGGCGTCATGACGCGGCGGGCGGCCTTGTTGATCTGCGCGAACTGACCGCCGTCAAAAAAGACATGCGCCACCGGCAGCTGTGTCTGCGTCAGGAACGCCATGGCCAGATCCGCGCCGATGGAGGAGGCCACGACCAACGCGAGGCGCTTCACGTTCTGCGCGCGCAGAAAGGCTTCCACCTGCTGCACCTCGTCCGCCTTGCCGGCATATTTTTGCCCCGCACAGTAGACCGTGGAGGTCGGCAGGATGCAGAAATAATGATTTTGCAGGCGCTCCGCCACAGGTCTGCTGCTCGCGCCGGTCACGCCCATGGCGTGAAAGAACAGCACGGCGGGATCAGCTCTGTTTCCAAGCGTTTCAAACAGCATTGTACGCACCTCGTTAAATGATAAGCGCCATAACGCCCGCGAGCACTGCGGAAATGACCGCCATGCCTGCGGTGCCGAAAATCCACTTTTTGCGCCGGTCGCGCGCGGTGATATACGGCTTTAGATCCTCCGTGCCGGGGATCGTCCACGCCGCCGTGTTGCCGACCCAGAAATCGTCCACCCCAAAGCGGTCGATCAGGTTCATGACGGACAGGATCACCAGCAGCTGCCAGAACCCCGCCGCAAAGCTGCGCGCGCCGTTGACAGCGTATACAAAAACGAGCACATAGGCGACGTAGCCCGGAATGCACAGCAGCTTAAAGCGAATGGCGCTGCGCCGGATTCGCTCGCGCGTCGTCAGTCCCAGCTCGACGCAGCGCGCCTGAACGTCTTCATGATAGAGGTGCACCATGCCCACCGCGCCCTTGCGAATGCCGAAGGCACAGACCAGAACCAGCAGAACGCCCAGTCCCAGTCCTTCCAGAAGTACCTGCAGGATCATCATCAATCCCTCCCCGTTTTTTCGAGCGCGCGCCGGTGCGCCCTCTGTATTTCCTGTAAAAGCTGCTGCGGGCGCCTGCGCGCCAGGCCGCCGCGGAGCAGCACCATCCGCCTGGAATTCTCCCATCCAAATTCAGAATACTTCATAGATCTGAAGCGCCCTTTCGGCACGAGAACCACGCGATCCCCTTCAGGCTGCCGACCTCGGCAGTTTCATACATGTCTTTGAGCCGCGTTCGCAGGCTTTCGACCGTTTCGTAGGGCGGGGTAAAGAATTTCGCAGGCTCGTAGGCGTGACGGATGAACCAGTCGGTTCGCGGGAAGCCGCCCTTTACATAAAAGCAGCCGCAAAACGTCCCGCCCGGCTTTAAAACGCGGAAGACCTCGCGATAGGCGGCTTCCTTGTCCGGAAATGCGTGAAAACCGTTGAGCGAGAGGACGATGTCGAAGCTGTTGTCCGCATAGGACAGCGCGCCTACGTCGCCCTGCTGAAACGAAACGTTTCTGAGCTTCAAACGCTCGGCCTTTTCCTGCGCCTGAGCCATCATATCCGGCGAGTAATCCACGCACACGACCTCCGCGCGCGGCAGGGTCTGATACAGAGGCATCGTGAGAATGCCCGTTCCGACCGGAACCTCCAGAAGCCGTCCGGAGAAGCCTTCCGGAATTCCGGAGAGCGCCTGCGACAGGTATTCGTCGCACTCTGTCCTGTCGATCCATGACCTTCATTCCTTATCCCTTTAGTATCTCCGTGATTTTGGCAAAGTCCTCCTTCGCTTCCTTGAAATACGGGAGCATGCAGTAGCAGTGCACCATTTTGGGGCGGGCGAAGCAGGTATAGGGAACGCCGGAGCGCTTGCAAGCGGCTTCAAAATCCGGAAGCGCGCCGTAGAGCACCTCGTCGGCGCTGTAAAAGAAGTGGATGTCGCCTACGCCGGAGAAATCGCCGCGCGAGCCGGAGATCATGTATTCCGGCACGCCCTCCTGCCCGTGGCGCATGAACTTTTCCACCAGCACCATGAAGGCGTAGTCGATGGCGACGTCCCTTTCGTTCAGCGCCTGCATGCGCGCCCTTTCCGCATCGTTCCAGGGCACTTCGCCGGGCGAAACGGCCACGATGTGCCGCGGCTGCGGAAGCGGGTTCGGCTGCGCGTTGTTGTGCGGCGCGATGCCAAGTGCCAGCGCGCCGCCGGAGGAAAAGCCGCAGGTGCTCACGTTTCTGCCGCCGTAAAGATCGATCATCTGGCGATAGCATTCATAGGCCATCGCGTATGTTTCGGTAATGCAATGCTCCGTGCAGAGCGGATAAAAGGGGAACCACACGTCGCATTTGGTTTCGCGGCAGAGCTTGCGCATTACGGGCAGGTCGCCTTTGTCGGGGCCGATGACCATGCCGCCGCCGAAGAAATAGAGGATGGCCCGCTCGGCAGGCTCCGGCCTTTCACGGACGATCAGGCAGGGAAAGCCGTTGACCTCGATCATCTGATAATGCGCCTTGTTGTCGGTGGGAACAAATACGCCGCGGCTGCGGTTCTGCTTTTCGATCACCTTCAGAATTTCATCCTCCGGCAGGGTAAACGCCTTTTTCGCGCCGATGAGCTTGTAAGCGCCGCTCAGCACTGTGGCCAGAATGCTCATTTCGGATGCCCCTTCCTTATTTTCGACCGGTTACACAGAGCCAGCCCTTCTTGTTCCTGTGGATCTGAACGCCGGTGAAGCCGACCTGTTCCAGGGCAGTTTTTAGCTGCGCACCCCCATAAACGACCATGCCGCCGATCCGTTCGGCCCATTTTTCGCCCTTGCCATCGCTGCATTCGTTGCAGATCAAAAACATGCCCTCCGGTTTCAAAACCCGATGTACCTCCCGAAAGCTCTCGGGCAGATCGGGCCAGAAATAGACCGTTTCAAACGCGGTGACGCGATCGAATCGCGCCGCTTCAAATGGCAGCTTCGCCGCGCTGGCCTTCAGTATCTCGCAGCGCCCGGCGTCGATGGCGCATTGATTGAGCGCTCGAGATCTTTCCACGCTGATTTCGGAATGGTCGATGCCCTTGACGCTGCCCTTTGGGCATGCCTTCAGCAGCCTTCGTATATTTGCACCGCCGCCGCAGCCGCAGTCCAGAATCGATGCGTTTGCAAAGGGCTCCAGAAACTGAAGTCCCCAGCCGGCAAGCGCGCGATGCCCGAGATCCATCATGGCGATCATTATTCGTCCGCCCAGTCCGGTCGGCTTGCGCGTATTTTCAAAGAACGACATGCCCCTTTCACCCTCCATTCGTTTTTTGAGGCGCTGCCATGGCGGTGTGCCTGCATGGCGTTTTTGGTGCGGCCTGCGCATGCTGCGCATTCCGCTGCACCGCCAGCCCTGCCCGAAGCGCTAGTTAGATAGCTCTAACCTTTGGTCATAAAATAACTGCCCAATTTGGCAGGGTCATTTAAGCAGCTTTATTTTAGCACTTGTTCGACCATAAATCAAGGTGGAAGACGCGCGCCGGCAAAAAAACCTTACACGGAAATGCGCGCTGCGGCGGCTGGGGCGATAGTACAGCAGCGCAAGCAGGATCATCAGCGCGGTGGCGGAAAGGCTGATGGGATAGACGGTCATGATGGTTCGGAAGGTTCGGCTCTGCGGAAAGACCCACTGGATCCAGCCGATACGGATGCCGCACACGCCCAGCGTGGTCAGCAGCGCGGGAACCAGCGAAATGCCAAAACCGCGCAGGTAGCCGGACATCACATCGTAGAGCATGCTGAAGAAGTGAGACAGCATCACCATCATCAGGCGAATGAAGCCGGTCTCCACGACCTCGGGATCATTATTGAAGATCGCCAGCAGCGGTTTGCCAAAGCTGAGGATCAGCGCAATGGCGGCAGCCAGTATGATCGCGCCCTCAATCAGGCACAAATAAAGCGTTTTGCGGCAGCGTTTTACGTTGCCCGCGCCGCAATTCTGCCCTACGAAGGTGGTGCAGGCCTGGCTGAAGGAATTCAGAATGTCGTAGGTGATCACTTCAATATTAAACGCCGCGCTGGAGGCCGCCATGACCACCGTGCCCAGGCTGTTGATGGCGGATTGTATCACAATATTGGAAACGGCGAACACGGCGCTCTGGATGCCGGCGGGCAGGCCGATGCGCAGAATCCGGCCGAGGCTTTCCCGATCGATGCGCAGCCTTTTGGGATCAAGATGAATATCCAGCGTGCTCAGGCGCAGCCTGCGATACAGGATTACCGAGCTGACCGCATTGGAAAGCACCGTTGCGATGGCCACGCCGTTGACCGTCATATGCAGCACGGCCACGAAAAACAGATTCAGGATGACGTTCAGTATGCCCGAGGCTGTCAGTGCCAGCAGCGGCGTTCTGGTTTCGCCCATGCTGCGGAAGATTGCCGCTTCGAAGTTATACAGCAGAATAACCGGCATGCCCAGCAGATAGATCCGCAGGTAGAGCAGCGCCAGCGGGAACACGTCCTCAGGCACATTTAAGAGTCCCAGCAGCGGTGCGGCGGCCAACTCACCCAGCACCGCCACGGCAGCGCCGCCCAGCAGCGCCACCAGTACCGAGGTATGCACCGCCTTCTGGACGGAGTCTCGGTCGCCCTGACCGGCGGCATGGGCGATGACCACGTTTGCACCCAGCGCGATGCCGATAAACAGGTTGACGATCAGGCTGATGATCGGGCTGTTCGCGCCGACCGCCGCCACGGCCGCCGTCTTTTCAGCGCCGGTGAAGTTGCCCACGACCGCTACGTCCGAGGCATTGAAAAGCTGCTCCAGAATCGCCGTTGCCGCTACGGGCAGCGCGAATTGGGGCAGCTTGTTCCAGATGGAACCGTTTAGCATATCCAGCTTTTGTGCATGCAAAGCAAAGGACTTCCTTCTCATTCAAATTCCCGAAAAGTATAGCACGGGCGAGAATGAATAGCAAATATCGATATTCAATGATTTACCATAGTTGAAAAGCATGATAAGCTGCGTTATAATCAAAATGAGGTGAAACGGCATGGATATTCGCGTGCTTCGAAATTTTCTGGCCGTCGCGCGGGAGCAGAACATCACCCGCGCGGCGGAGCGTTTGCACATTGCGCAGCCGTCGCTGTCCAGGCAGCTGATGGAGCTGGAGCGGGAGCTGGGCAAGCCGCTGCTGATCCGCGGCAAGCGCAAGCTGACGCTGACGGAGGACGGCGCGCTGCTGCGAAAGCGCGCCGAGGAGATCGTTTCGCTGATGGAAAAGACACAGCAGGAGATCGCTTCCGACACGGCGGAGATCAGCGGGCGGATCGCCATTGGCGGCGCCCCTACGGAAAAGCTGCTGCGCGTCGCGGCGGCACTGCACAGAAAGCATAATGGCGTATGCTTCGATTTTTACGCGAGCGACGCTACCGACGTCATCGAGCGGCTGGATCGCGGCAGTCTGGATTTCGCCGTGCTGCTGGAGCCGGTGGATGCGCTCAAATATGATTTTACCTCGCTGCACGATTCTGCGCGCTGGGGTCTGTTGATGCCCTCGGACTGCGCGCTGGCGCGGGAAGCCGCCGTATATCGGGAGGCGCTTTGCCGCGTGCCGCTGGTGCTGCACCGGCGGGAGGGACTTCAGCTTGAAATTGCGCACTGGGCGCGGACGGAGCCGGAGCGCCTGCACGTCGCCGCGACCTACAATGTGGTCAACGGCACGCCCGCGCATTTCGTGCGCAGCGGGCTGGGTTATTTTCTGACCACGGAGGATCATATTGGTATGCGCCTGGATCAGGACGTCTGCTTTCGCCCGCTGGAACCGGCGCTGGAGATCCACCACGCGCTGGTATGGAAGCGCCATTGCGTTTTCAGCAAGGCAGCGAGGGCGTTTCTGGATTGTCTCAGCCAATGAGCGGTTGTGAGAGAGCGGGGGAGAGGGCCAGCTTCCCGGACGGCAGCTTGCAGGGCGACTGCACACCGTTAGACAATTTCTGTAAATTGCGCAAATTTAGGGCAAAAGCCGGAAATTGCCCCAGGTATTTATCGGGCAAGGCGTTTATAATAAGAATTGCGGATGGGAATACCTCCGCTGGCACGACCGATAGAAAGGAAGCTGCAATATGGGAACGCTGAGAAAGCTGAAAATGAAGATGCGCCTGGATCACGACTGGCACAAGACGCTGGTTCGCGGTTCCAGAAATGAAATCCTGATCGACGTGGACGGCGACAAACAGCCGGACGTGGCGATTCTGGATACCACCGGCAATGGCGATATCGATACCGTTGCAGTGGATCTGACCGGCGACGGCGAATTCAACCTCTACATCAGTGATACCGATGGCAATGGCATACCGGATCTCGTCTTGCTGGATGAGGACGGGACCGGCGATATTCAGGTGCTCGGTATGGGGCATGAGGTTGAAAATGCGGTACTGACGGCGGCGAACGCGGTGCGCATGGCCGTTATAGCCGGCGATTACCTGAGCGCGGCACTGGATGAGGCGCTGGACGAGCTGGACCATGAGGTCAAGCTGGCGCGCAGGCAGTTGAAAAAGCTCAGGTGAAATATCTCATACATTAAAAGGGCGGACGCATTTTGCGGCCGCCCTTTTTTCTATTCCTCTTCGATCAGTTTATAGTACGCCTTCGGTATTCTCATCAAGGCATAAAAACCCACAAGCTCCGAATCCGAACGTGCCTTCGGGAAATTCGTATTTAACAGCCGGAAAAACTGTACAGTTACCGCAATAGTGCAACCGCTCAGAAGCTTCCTTATAGACCTTTGGCGTGAGTATCATACAATCAAAAACATAGTGCTGCGTCGACGGGGATCCTGCGATTGGCCAGAGCTGCGCATCACACACCAGCGCAGGGTCATTCTTTAATTCATCGATCGTCCTGTGGGTCCGAAAAAAATGTGCTATTGGAATATTGCTATTGCGATTCGGCGGTTGCTTGACAACTCGAAAACCGATGTTCCAACCCGCAAAAAAAGGATCATCTTTCCATTCCGGCAAGACATCGTATAAATATACGCTTCCTGTTTCCAGATTCAGTTTCCTGCTGCGGATACGCCTTTTTTTCGCAACCGGCTTGCGAGACAATTTTTCCTTAAAGCCGTCGATCGCATCTTCAGAAAGCACTTCCTGTACAAACGCATTTTCCGTGAAGGTCAGGGCTTTTTCCTTGATGTCTTCAGGCAGCTTACCTTCTTCGGCCAGCGTATCTGCAAGAGCGATCCACGCCAACGGCACTTCGTCCTCGGGGTCAAGCTCTTCCTCGATAAAGGCAATGACTTGTGAAATCGCGCTTTTGACGGAGCGGCATTCGATCAGCGATTCTGAAACCATATCGCGAATGTCCAGGGTTGTATCGTTTTCATAAATATTCGTTCCCCATGCACCCATTAGATAAATCCCTCCTGTGACAACTGATAATCATCTGTGCTGAGCTGTAGATCAAGTACGCTTTGTTTCATACCCTATTAACACCGTCATGCGCTTTTTTGAATTCGCGCACGGTCTACCTGATCGGGCACGTTATAGGCGTTCTGAGTCCGGAAAGCATCGCGACGGAAGCAAATGTGAAGAGGTATCTGGCAATTCACGGGGATGGGAAAACTAAAGCAGAATGGTGGCGCTGCATCGTTCAATGTGCAGGCAGTAATAACTTACGCTTTGTCCATTCCCCGGGCACTCAACTTTTTTACAAACCGGCTTCCTGCGCGTAATGATAGGTAATCCCCAGCGGCCCGGTGCTTGTGACGAGCGTCACCTCGTCGCCGACCTGAAGGGTATCG
>CAKUOX010000010.1 GCA_934670175.1 uncultured Clostridia bacterium
CAGCCGCGGCGTGGGCCCTGCGGAAATGGCAGACGCCATTCTGTCCACACGGCCGAATCGCGCCGCCAAGGAAATGGCCTGCCATGTGCTGGATATTATCGAGCAGATCATGGTCAGCGCCAAGAACGGCGGCATGGTCGAGATCGCTTCCGATTGCGCTCGCCCCGAGCCGCTGCGCAGGCAGGATTCGGATGCCTGGCGCATTGACGACTGACGGAAGGATTGGCGTGTTATCTTAGAACCCGCCGAATGCGCAAAACCTCGGTTTTGCTAATTCTTACACCATAGAATTGTCGGCGTGTTCTCTTGAACCCGCCGAATGCGCAAAACCTCGGTGCGTTTTTGCTGATTCTCAGCTTTTAACAAAGCGCGCCCCTGCGATACTGCGGGGGCGCGCTTTGTCAGTCTCCTATTGTTCGTCAGCCGTTTGCCTGGCGATAGAATTCCGCGATCCTTTCTGCGTCGATCATCAGGAAGCGATCCTCGGGCGGATAAATGGCGCCGCCAAAGTAAATGGCGGGATTGCCGCTGCAGCTGCGGTCATACATGGTGCGATGCAGCGCCGCATGCAGCATATCCGTGCCGATATTATTGCGGCACCACTTCGCGTTGTGGATCTCAATGCCGCCGCCCGGCAGTATTTCGATGCGTCCGGCGGCATGCTCGATCATGCTGCGAATGGTCTGTGCGCCCTGCGGCACGGTGGGCATCTGACCGCTGGTGAGCACGCGCGTCACGCCCAGGTCAATCAGCGTATCCAGCGCCGCAAACACGTCCGGCACCACGTCGATGGCGCGGTGGAACACGCTCTGTTTATTGCCGATGACCTTCAGCATCTCGCGCGTGCGCTCCGCGTCCACGGTGCCGTCCTCGTGCAGAAAACCGAACACGATGCCGTCCGCGCCGTTTTCCAGCAGCGCCTCGGCGTCCGACAGCATGACCTCGAATTCGACGTCCGTGTAACAGAAGCCGCCCTCTCTCGGGCGCACCATGCACATGATCGGAATATCGATGTGGCGCCTGGCGACGCGCAGCGCGCCGATGGTGGGCGTGAGCCCGCCATGAAACAGGTCGCTGTTCAGCTCGACGCGGCATGCGCCGCCCTTCGCGGCCTCGATCGCATCCTCTGCAGAACCGCAGCAGACTTCAAAAAACAGTGCTTTCTTTTCCATGATCATTCCTCACTTTTCAAGCGCAAACACGAGGTTGGTATTCAGCATGAAGGGGAACATGGCAGCGTTGATGTTGCTCAGCGGCAGCACATCCTCGCTCAGATCGATACCCAGATGACGAATCATGGCGTCGCGGCGCGCCTGGATGCGCGCCCACACCTCGGGATACTCCGCCTTGAGCTGGCTGCGCAGCGCTTCACCAGCGATGATGACCGGATCCTCGCAAATCGCAGTGCGCACGGGATTCGGGTTGGAGGCGATGATGTCCGCCTGCATGTAGGCGCCATCCGGCAGCACATGGGTGGAGCCGTCGTAGCTCAGCGCGTTCGTCCACTCGTCCATGCCGGTATAATGGCCGCAGTTCAGCGTTACACCGTATTCGGGCGCACCGATCAGGTCGTGAACGGCATGGTGCAGGTCGTTGCCGTTCGCACCCACGCGCAGCTGGCCGTACCACCGGCACATCGCCTGGAAGAACCTGCCGTAGAAATCAAATACGGAGGATTTGAGCGCATCCTGCATGGTCGCTTCATTGTACGCCGCAACGCCTACGCGGGAGGAAAGCGAGCCGCGCACGCCGTAGCACAGGCCGCAGACCTCGCCAAGCTGCAGTTGGCTCACATCACTGGGAGAACGCAGACCCAGCGACACATGCTCACCGCCGAAGTTGACCAGCGTAAACATGGATACCGGCGCCGCGCCCAGATGCGCGTTGGCGCTGACCTCATATTCGGCCACGCCGGGACGCAGCTGCTTGAGCATGCGCAGCAGGCCGTTTGTACTGCGTGCGGCTGCGGCCTCGGCCGCGGCGATTTCCTTCGCGCTGTGCACGCGCAGACGAATGCCGTCATCCAGTCCCGTCAGCACCGCCGTATAATTGGTCACATTTTCGCGGCTGGCGACGGTATAGAGCGCTTCCATGATGTAATTCGGCTCGTCGAAGGTGTATTTCGGATCGCCTGTGCAATATTCCGGCAGGAAATACTTGTAGCCGATCATACCGACGCGCGTATCCGCGCCGATGCCCATATCGCGGAAGATATCATCGAGCCGCTCCTCCGCGCGGCGCGGCTGCCCCTGAAGGCTGAAATTGCGGTAGTATACGCGCTTGATCTCATAGGGAACCTGATAGCTGTAGCCCATGCCCTCATTGCCGACCAGCAGCGCGGGTACGCCCTGAGCAGGAATGGCGAAAATGCTCTCCTCAAAGCGGCAGTCATAGGAAGAAAAATACTCGATGTTCGAAAAATGCTCGCGATCTCCATAGAAGAGCGCAATGTCGATCCCATCCCTGGCCATGCGCTCGCGAAGCATGGCGATGCGCGCTTCGTAGTCGCTGCGATCCAGCGGAATCTGCTTGACCTCCGTCTCACTGGTGAAGAGCGGCAGGCTCTGCTTTATGACAACCTTTTCCATAAATCTATCTACCTTTCTATATGTTAATGAAGCTAGCTTGATTATAACGTATGCATCAAATCGCGTCAATTCTTTTTTTGAAATAATTGATTTTTTGCATAATGTGTGCTATTCTGAAATTGGTCTACTGCATTCAAAGGAGGCAGATAAAAAATGGCTTTTGCACCGCTGGTGGAGGAATATCGTGGGGAAACGCTGGATCTGACCCATCTGGGTTATCTGGTCATCGTAGATGAGAATTCAAATGTGCTATACAGCGTCGGCGATCCGGACGATGTCGTCTATTATCGCAGCGCGTCCAAGCCCATCCAGGCGCTGCCGGTGATCGCGCGCGGGCTGGACCAGAAATATGGGATCACGGATGAGGAAAGCGTCATATTCGCCGGTTCACACGCGGGCGAGCCCTTTCACGTCGCCGCGCTGGAAAGCATTATGCAAAAGGCGGGGCTCAGCGAGGACATGCTGGTGATGAAGCCCGCCGTACCGGCCAATGCGGCGGCAAAGGAGGCGCGCATTCTGGGCGGCCTGCCGCCGAGAAAGCTGTACCATAACTGCGCGGGCAAGCACACGGCGCTGATGCTGCTTCAGCGCGAGCTGGGCGGCGACGTGCGCGATTACTGGAAAATGGGCGCGGTGGCGCAGCTTGAGGTTCAGCGCACCATCGAAATCATGAGCGAAACGAAGCATGTGGAGCTCGGCGTGGACGGATGCGGCGTGCCTGTATTCGCCGTGCCGGTGCGCTGCATTGCCAACGCCTTTAAAAATCTGGCCGCGCCGGAGCACATCCGCGATGAAAAGCTGCAGCAGGCGGCGGCGCGCTTCGTGCCCCGTATCCACCAATACCCGCTGATGATGCGCGGCACGGGCTACATGTGCTCGCTGATCAATTACGATCCCAACATCGTGGGTAAGGGCGGCGCGAACGGCGTGTACGGCATTGGTCTGAAAAAGGAAAAGCTGGGCATCGCCTTCAAGTTCAGCGACGGTACCGAACATGCCTGGCCGCTGATCGCGCTGGAGGTGCTCAAGGGGCTGGGCGTGCTTTCGAAGGAAACGAAGGAACGGCTCGAAGGTCTGAAGCCGTATAAGATCTACAACGATAACGATACGCTTGTGGGACACCGCGAGGCAACGTTCGAGGTAAAGATCTGACAGGAAACACGCACATTATCTAAAATATTTATGGAGGAACAGTCAATGTTAAACGCACTGCCGAAAATTCCCGTGGGCGAGTATAAGGAGAGATGGGACAAGGTTCAAAAAGTTCTGGAGGATCAGAAGCTGGATATGCTGCTGGTCTATGCCGACGATCGCTTTACCTACGGCGCAGCCTATGCGCGCTACTACGGCAACCTGCCGGTAGCGTTCGAGCCGGTGCTGCTGTTGTTTGCACCGGGCAAGGATCCGGTGCTGCTGGTTGGCCCCGAAACGCTGGGCTATGCGCAGGAGGTCGGCACGATCCCGCAGATCCGCGTATTGAAGGAATTCGCCGCTGAAAATGAGGACTATCCGTTTATCGCGTTGACGCCGCTGAAGGACGCGGTCGCCGAGTGCGTGCAGGGCGATATCCGCCGCATCGGCATTGGCGGCAAGTCGATCATGAGCGCGGAAATCTACGAGACCATCATGCAGGTGTTCCCGCAGGCGCAGCTGCTGAAAATGGATCAGATTCTGGAGCCAATGCGCGGCGTGAAGAGCCCCGCCGAGCTGGAGGTCATCAAATATGCCTACCATCTGGCGAACCTGGGCATGGAAGCGGCAGTCAACGCCGTGCGTCCGGGCGTGACCGAGCGCGAAATCGCGGCGGAGGCCGAATATGTGATGCGCAAAAACGGCAGCGAGGGCACCGGCATTGATTCCATCATCGTCTCCGGTCCCAATTCGCGGCATATTCTTGGACGTGCGACCACGCGCGTTCTGCAGGAAAACGACTTTTTGTCCATCACCGTCGCCCCGCGTTACGAGGGCTATCACGGTGCGTGCGCCCGCTGCGTGTTTGTGGGAACGCCGGATGAAAAGCTGCTGGCGAGCGTAAAGGCCGAGATCGACGCGCAGAATACCTGCGGCGCAAACCTGATCCCGGGCAAGTTCGGCCGCGATGTGGAGGCCATGGGGCGCGCGATCATGGCAAAGGCCGGCTACGGCGAGAATTTCATGTACTCCGGCCTGCATTCGGTAGGCGTTATCGAATTCGAGCCGCCGATCCTGGGCCCCTCCAGCGATACGGTGATCGAGGAAAACATGGTCATTTCGGTGGATATTCCGCTGCATGAGGCCGATATTCTCGGCTCCCGCACGGAGGACGGCTATATCGTGACCGCGAACGGCCCCGTGCGCCTGACCACCATGCCGCACCTGATCTTCAAATAGTGCGGGCGATCCGTCAAAGTAACCGTTTTTGACGCATATAATGCACAGCAATTAAAGAATGAATTAAAAATACCCACAATTGCTAACAAAAATGCAGACTGACAGTTGACTTTTTGACTGAATTAGTGTAGAATCATATATCATATGTAAGGGTTCCGATTAAGATTGGCGGTATGCCAATTTTAAAATTAAAGGAGGTAAAACCAAATGAAGAAACTGGCACTTATCCTTGCGCTCGTACTTGCTCTTGGCTGCTTCTCCTGCGCTTTCGCAGATGAAGAGTCCACCATCGACCGCATTCTCAACCAGGGCTACATCACGGTTGGCTGCTCCCTGTCCGGCATGCCCATCGGCGGCTATGACGATAACGGCGAACCCTGTGGCTATGACGTTGACTTCGCAAAGAAGCTGGCTGAGGTTCTCGGCGTTGAGCTCGAGATCGTTGACTGCAACGGCGATACCCGTATCCCGATGCTGACCTCCGGTCAGATCGACTGCTTCTTCGCCAACTGCACCGGCAACCTGACCCGTGCCACCACGATTGACTTCTCCATTCCGTATCTGCGCTGCGGCATCAAAATGCTGACCGCCGCCGATTCCCCGTATCATGTGATCGAGGATCTGAACACGCCCGATGCGAAGGTCGCTGTCGGCCGCGGCACCACCGGCGAAGCGCTGGTTCTGGAGTTTGCCCCCAATGCGGATATCACCTACGTTGATGCTTTCACCGAGCAGCAGATCCTGATCGAGCAGGGCCGCGTTGACGCCGTGTTCGAGGACAGCACTCTGATCGACTATGCCGCCGGCAATTCCGATGGCAAGCTCGTGGCTCAGGACAAGCTCTACACCTCCGACCCCATCTGCATCGGCGCTCGCAAGGGCGACATCGAATGGGTCCGCTTCTTGGATATGTTCGTATCCTGGCAGATCTCTTCCGGCTGGCAGTCTGAAACCTACTACAAGTGGTGGGGCACCGAGCCGTCCGGCATGCAGTATCTCTGGTAATCTGATTCATATTCGTATTATCGAGGCCTGAACCATTTTGCCCGGCGGGTGATCCGTCATCCGTCGGGCATATGTGTTTATGTATTGATTGTGAGGGGAAAGTCATGGGTTATACGCTCAATTTCAAAGTGCTGCTGCAGTACTGGGATCTGTTCATGAGCGGCGTGCTGCTGACGCTGAAGATCTGCGTGGGCTCGCTCATCATCAGCTTTTTTCTGGGCATGCTGCTGGCAGTTATGCGCCAATCCAAAAAGAGATTCCCGCGCATCATATCCACGATCTTTGTGGAAGTGCTGCGCAATACACCTTTCCTGATCCAGCTGTTCTTCTTCTACTTTGGCCTGCCGCAATTCGGCATCTATGTGGATGCACTGGCGGTGGCCATTATCGCGCTTGGCATCAATTCCAGCGCCCCGAACTGTGAAGTTATACGCTCCGGTCTGATGGCGGTAAAAACCGGTTATTATGAAGCGTCCACCGCACTGGGCTTTTCCAGATTTCAAACCTTTGTGCATGTGGTTATGCCCATTTCCCTGCGCCTGGCTTTCAAGCCGCTCACCAGCAACTTTGTCAACCTGGTGCTCACGTCCTCCGTGTGCTACGGCATAACGCTTATGGAGATCATGGGCGTTGCAAAGACCGTATCCGCCCGCAGCAATCGCCCGTTCGAGGTGTACATTGTGCTGCTGGTGGCCTACTGCATCTTCACTTATCTGGTCTCCTTTATTGCTAAGGCGATCGACCGCAAGATCCAGATCAAGCTGTAAAGGAGGTAACGAAAAATGCAGGTATTTGATTTTGCATCCTATGCGCGCTTCAAATGGAGCGACATGCGCATGATCCTCAGAGCTGCGGGCGTTACGCTGGAGGTCACGCTGATCTCGCTGGCCATCGGCACGGCGCTCGGCCTGCTTCTGGGTCTGATCCGCTGCGCGAAGAATCCGGTGATCAACAAGCTGCCGCTGATCGTGATGGAACCTCTGCGCAACTCGCCGCTGATCGTCCAGCTGTTCCTGGTGTTCTTCGGCTTCCCATCCATTGGCTTCAGGATCAAGGCGTTTCCGGCGTCCATACTGACGCTTTCGCTGAACACTGCCGCGTTCTTCGCCGTGCTGGTGCATTCATCCATACAGGCGATTCCCAAGGCGCAGTGGGAGGCGGGCTACGCGCTTGGCTTCAACCGCTTCCAGATTTATATCAACATCATTGCCAAGCAGGCGATCCGCATTTTGATCCCGCAGGCGATCACGCTGTACATTTCGCAGCTGCAGTGCTCGTCGCTGGTTTCATTTGTCAGTCTGATGGATCTTTCCAAGGCCGGCCAGCAGGTGGCGCAGAAAACGATGCTGCCCTTTATGGTATACGGCATCGTGGCGGGTATCTATTTCATAATTTCCTATCCGCTGGCGCGCTTCGCGAAGTATCTTGAAAAGAAAACCGGCTTCGCCATTTGACGCAGGAGGTATATGTGATATGGCTATGATCGAAGTAAAAAATATAACCAAGAGCTTCAACGTCAAGCGCTTTGACGAGTCTTCCCAGAAGTATGTGAAGGATACGCTTACGGTACTGCGCGATTTCTCCGTAGATTTCAACCAGGAGGGCGTTACCGTGCTGCTGGGGCCCAGCGGCACCGGCAAATCCACGCTGCTGCGCTGCATCAACGGTCTTGAAACGATCGACAAGGGCGACATCGTGGTAGACGGCATGTCTGTCAAGGACAAGCGCTCGCTGAGAAAGATCCGCGAGACCTGCGGCATGGTCTTTCAGCAGACGGTGCTCTTCCCGCATCTGGACGTGATGAGCAACCTGACGATGGCGCCGTGCAAGCTGCTTGGCATGAGCAAGGCTGAGGCTACGGACCGCGCCAAGATGCTGCTGGACAAGGTTGGCCTGATGAGCAAGGAAAAGGCGCACCACAACGAGCTTTCCGGCGGCGAACAGCAGCGTATCGCCATCGCGCGCGCGCTGATGATGAACCCGAAGGCGCTGCTGCTGGACGAGGTCACCTCAGCGCTGGATCCGGAAATGACCAGCGAGGTGCTGCACATTCTTGAGAATCTGGCAGAGGAAGGCGTGTGCATGCTGGCTGTAACGCACGAAATGGCGTTTGCGCAGCGCGTGGCGAGCCGCATCCTGTTCATGGACAAGGGCTCTCTGGTGTGCGACGCGACCCGCGATGAATTCTTCACCGTGTGCCGCAAGGAAAACGAGCGCATCGCGAGCTTCCTGAAGTTCATCGGCGAATAATAATCTGCTCTATAAATGAGGCTGCCGGTTCGAGGCGGCCTCATTTTTCATGCGCCCTGCATTGACGGTTCGAAAAATATGTGCTATAATACCATCCATCAGCAATGATATGCCGGTGAGGGAGAGGAGTACCCCTTACGCGTCCCAAGAGAGAGCTGCCCGTCGGCTGGAAGGCAGCTTGGAAGGGCGGAGGGAGAAGGTCGCTTCCGAGGCGGCGCGGTGAAGGCGCTTTGTGCTTAGCCGCGTCGGGGCGCGCCCCTTACAGCGTTTCGAGGTTCGCCGCAGGGCGAATGAATAAAGGTGGTACCGCGGAGCAGATCCGCCCTTTGGGGGTGGGTCTGTTTTTTTAAGGACAGAAATCAGCAAAGCCAGTGCTTTGCGGGCCGGCAGCGCTCAAAGAGAAATGCCGGAAGCGCTTTATACTGCGTGGGAGGTGTTATGCGGTGACATGGCTGGACAGGCTGTTCTCCGGCGGCGTGAGTATTGGTCGGGTAAACCCGTGGGGACTGGCGCTGATGGCGCTGGGCGCGGCGCTGATTGTGCTGGCGCGCCCGCTTTCTGCGGCGCTCTCGCGCGCTGAGCCGCAGAAATATCTGCTGCCGGTCAAAATCGCCGGACTGCTCGTCTGCGCAGGCGGCGCGCTTATTGCAATCCTTGGATGAGTTAATACAGGCAGGAGGAAATATAAATGGAAAACAATCAGTTCAACATGGAAAAGGTCTATCAGCCCCAGCAGATCGAGGGCAGGATCTATGAAAAGTGGGAAGGCTCCGGCGCGTTCAAGCCCGTGATGCACCCCGGCAAGAAAGCCTTCACCATCGTGATGCCGCCGCCGAACATCACCGGCCAGCTGCATGTAGGTCATGCGCTGGATGAAATGCCGCAGGACGTGCTGATCCGTTATCACCGCATGAAGGGCGATCCAACGCTGTGGGTGCCCGGCACGGATCATGCCGCCATCGCCACAGAGGTCAAGGTGGTAGAGGCGCTGGCAAAGGAGGGCCTGAGCAAGAAGGATCTGGGGCGCGAAGGGTTCCTGGAGCGCACCTGGGAATGGAAAAAGGAATATGGCGGGCGCATCGTCCGACAGCTGCGCAAGCTGGGCGTTTCCTGCGACTGGAGCCGCGAACGCTTCACCATGGACGATGGCCTTTCCAAGGCCGTGCGCGAGACCTTTGTGCGCCTGTATGAAAAGAGCCTGATCTATCAGGGCTGGCGCATGATCAACTGGTGCCCCTGCTGCAAGACCTCCATTTCCGACGCTGAGGTAGAATACGAGGCGCAAAACGGCAATTTCTGGCATCTGCTGTACCCCGTGAAGGAGACCGGCGAAATGCTGGAGCTGGCCACCACGCGCCCCGAGACCATGCTGGGCGATACTGCCGTGGCCATCAATGCCGATGACGAGCGCTATGCGCACCTGCACGGCTGCCATGTGGTGCTGCCGCTGATCAACAAGGAGATCCCCATCGTGTGCGACGAGCACGCCGATATGACCAAGGGAACCGGCGTGGTGAAGATCACCCCCGCCCACGATCCCAACGACTTTGAGGTGGGCAAGCGCCACAATCTGCCCATGGTGCGCGTATTTACCTACGACGGCCATATGACCGGCGCGAAGGAAGCCGCCGAAAACGCCGAATGGATCGCCAGCGGCCGCGCCACGAAGGATGAGCCTGTGGTGCTGGATTGCGGCAAATATGCCGGCATGACCACTGCCGAGGCGCGTAAGGCCATCGTCGCGGATCTGAAGGAGGCCGGACTGCTGAAAAAGATTGAACCGCTCAATCACGAGGTCGGCACCTGCTATCGCTGCCACCACACGATCGAGCCGATGGTATCCAAGCAGTGGTTCGTGAAGATGGAGCCGCTGGCGCGTCCCGCCGTGAAGGTCGTCAAGGACGGCGAGCTGCGCTTCGTGCCCGAGCGCTTTGAAAAGACCTATCTCAACTGGATGGAAAACACCCGCGACTGGTGCATTTCCCGCCAGCTCTGGTGGGGACATCGCATTCCGGCGTTCTATTGCGACAGCTGCGGCGAAATCACCGTGTCCCGCAATGACATCAGCATTTGCCCGAAATGCGGCGCTCCCGTGCACCAGGACGACGATGTGCTGGACACCTGGTTCTCCTCGGCGCTCTGGCCGTTCTCCACGCTCGGCTGGCCGGATGAAAGCAGCGAGGATTACAGGAATTTCTATCCGAACGCCGTGCTCTCCTGCGGCTACGACATCATCTTCTTCTGGCTGGCGCGCATGGTGTTCTCCGGCATTGAGCAGACCGGCAAATGCCCCTTCAGTGTGGCGCTGATGCACGGCCTGGTGCGCGATGCGCAGGGACGGAAAATGAGCAAATCGCTGGGCAACGGCATCGACCCCATCGAGGTCATCGACCAGTACGGCGCGGACGCGCTGCGCTTCTCGCTGGTGATGGGCGTTGCGCCGGGCGCGGACGTGCGCCTGTCCAATGAGAAGATCGAGACCTACCGCAACTTCTGCAACAAGATTTGGAACGCCAGCCGCTTCGTGCTGATGAACCTGCAGGGCTTCACGCCCAGCGGCGTACCCGCTGCGGACAAGCTGTCCATTGCCGATAAGTGGATACTGACGGAATACCAGAACACCGTGCGCGATGTAACGAACAACCTGGAAAACTTCGACCTGGGTCTTGCCGCAACGAAGCTGTATGATTTCGTGTGGTCGGATTTCTGCGACTGGTATATCGAGATCGCTAAACAGGGCCTCTACGCCGAGGACGGCGATACCAAGGCTGCGGCGCAGGAGGTGCTCCTGCATGTCCTGACCGGCATCCTCAAGCTGCTGCATCCTTACATTCCGTTTATCACGGAGGAGCTGTACAGCTACCTGCCGGGCGCAGAGGGCATGCTCATCAGCGCTGCGTGGCCAGAACCGCAGCCGGAATATGATTTTGCCGCCGAGGCGGCGCGCTTCGAGGGCGTGATGGAGGTCATTCGCGCCATCCGCAACCTGCGCGCCGAAATGAACGTGGCGCCTTCAAAGCGCGCCAGACTGATCCTGAAGCCGCACGAGGGCTGGAAGGACGCGCTCTCTGCCGCCGAGGGCTACTTCAAGCGCCTCGCGGGTGCCAGCGCTGTGGAATTCATCGACGCGGCGCAGGCGAATCCGGATAAGAGCGCTTCCGCCGTTACCGCACCCTGCGAGCTGTTCATCCCGCTGGGCGAGCTGGTGGATGTGGAGAAGGAGATCGCGCGCCTGAGCAAGGATCTGAAAAATGTGGAGGGCGAGATCGCACGCGCAAATGGCAAGCTGAACAATCAGGGCTTCATCGCCAAGGCGCCCGCAGATTTGGTGAACCGCGAGCGCGAAAAGCTGGAAACCAATATGGGACTGCTTGAAAAGCTGAAGGCGCGCATCGAGGAGATGCAGGCGCTGCGCTAAAAAGGTCAGTTGAATCGACATTGCTGCGCCGGACGGATCGTAAAAAACCGTCCGGCGCGTTTTGCGCTATTCCATCAGCGCCCGATGCGCGGCGCGCAGCGCCTCCGCGCCGGCACGTTCATAAATGAACAATTCGATATGATCCCCTTTTTCTTCGCAGCGAAGCGGCGAGATCGCTTCCCTGAGCGCAGACAGCCGCTCCGGCGCAAGACCAAATATGCTGATAACTGCGGTGCCGCACCCACCTTGCAGGCCTTCACGGCGCAGCGCGACGCAGGGCAGATGGAGCTCATCAAACGCCTCGCTTACGCGCGTGCCCGGGCAGGTGGGATCAAAGCTGTTTCGAAGCTGCACCGCTACGCCGCGCCCGCGCAAAAATACGAGCGAATCGGGGTGCAGCACCTGCGCGCCGCAGGCCGAGAGCGCCGCCGTCTGGGTAAAGCCTGCCCACAGGTGCAATCGCGCATCCGGCACGAGGCGCGGGTCGGCGGAATACAAGCCGTCTACATCCGTCCAGTTTTCATAGAGACATGGTGCGAATGCGGCGGCGATCAGCGCGCCGCTCACGTCCGAACCGCCCCTGCTGAACAGAGCGATCTCACCGTCGGGCGCCGCGCCGTAGAAGCCGGGAATCACCGCGCCGGACAAATGCTTGAGCCGCTGCGCGGCTCGAAGCGTCATCTTCACATCGGCCGCGCCGTCGGCATCAAAAATGATCAGATCGCGCGCATCCACAAATTCCATACCGCAATAGGCGGCAAACAGGCGCGCGCAAAGATACTCGCCGCGGCTGATCAGTGCAGCGGGCGACGGCGCGTTCGCGTGCTCGATCCTGTCAAATTCTGCTTCCAGATCACAGTCTATGTCCAGCGCCGCGCGTATGGATGTATACCGTTTGAAGGCACGGGTCAAAATAGCGTGGCGCGCATCGCCCTCCGCCTGCTGCGCGCGCAGCAGCAGGTCGGTCACCTTTTCGCCTTCGCTGGCGGAACGTCCCGGGGCGGACACGACGATATATTTTCTGGAGGAATCTGCGTCGATGATGCGGCGAACGCGCCTGAAGCCATCCGCATCGGCCAGCGAGCTTCCGCCAAATTTACATACGCGAGGATTCATAGCTATCCCTCCGAAATGAAAAGAATCACGCATCATCCTATGCCGCCGCGCAAAATGGGTTCGGAGGGCAGAGCGTGCGCCGCTTCGATAAAAAATTTCACAGGAAAAAAGGATTTCGGCGACGCGCGTTGTAATTAATAATATACGTTTCGGCGATGCGCGGTAAAGAAAGAAAATATGCAGCGCTTTGCCGAAAATTGTTGTAAAATGTCGGGCTCAGGCAGGAAATGCAGAATATCCGGCGAATAAATGGTATAGTCGCGTCGACTGGGAATGGTTAGGAGGAACACTAAAAATGGCACGGTTTTCGGATGCGTTTTTAGATGAACTCCGCGCGCGCACGAGCCTGGAGGAGCTTGTTTCCCAATATGTTCCGCTGAAGCAGAAGGGCAGAAGGTTTTGGGGATGCTGTCCGTTTCATAATGAAAAGACGCCATCCTTCTCCGTGGATACGGATGCGCAGCTCTATTATTGCTTCGGCTGCCACAAGGGGGGAACGGCGCTCAATTTCGTTATGGAAATGGAGCGCATGGAGTTTTCAGAGGCCGTGCAGTATCTGGCCGAGCGCGCACATATGCAGATTCCCGAAGTGGGGTCTTCACAGGCTGGGCGCAGCGGGGTCGGTTCTGAACAGCGAGAGCGCATTTACGAGGCCAACGTAACTGCCGCCCGCTATTTTCATTCGCTTCTGTGGACGGATGAGGGCGCGGAAGCGCTTTCATATCTCTATAAGCGCGGCCTGAACGATTCGGATATTCGCCGTTTTGGGCTGGGCGCTTCGCCGCGCGGCTGGGATACGCTGACGGAATATCTCGGCCAGCAGGGCTTTGAATCTGCGCTGCTCAAGCAGGCCGGTCTGGCCGTCGAGCGCGACGGCCGGTATTATGACATGTTTCGGGGGCGCGTGATCTTTCCGATCATCAACGCCCGCGGCAAGGTACTCGGCTTCGGCGGTCGCGCAATGGGCGATGCACAGCCGAAATACCTGAACACGCCGGATACGCCCGTATTCAACAAGCGCCAGGGGCTGTATTCGATGAACTTTGTACGCAATGAACGCGATGTCGGGCATCTGGTGCTGGTGGAAGGCTATATGGATACCGTATCACTGCGCAAGTATGGCGTACGCGGCGTAGTGGCGACGCTCGGCACGGCACTCACGCCGGAGCAGGCGCGGCTGATCAAGCGCTATGCGCCGGAGGTATGGATCAGCTACGACGGTGATGCTGCCGGTCAAAAGGCCGCGCTCAGGGCGCTGGATATTTTTGACGAGCTCGAAGGATTGACGCCGCGCGTGGTGGATTATCCCGCAGGGCAGGATCCTGACGACTTTATTCGCGATAAGGGGCTGGAAGGCTTTGAACGCCTGCGCAAGTACGACGCGGCGGAATACCGCATGCTGCGTGCGCGGGATGGTCTGGATCTGACTACGCAGGACGGCATGACGCAATATGCGCTCAAGTGCTGCGAGATCCTGAAGAAGGTTTCTGATCCCATCGTGATGGAAAACCATCTCCGGCAGCTGGCGTTTCAAACGGGGTATGATCGCGAAATTCTGCTGCGGCAGATCGGCGTGGCGGCGCACAGTGAAGTGCCAAAACCGCGGCAATATACGCCGCGCGATACAAAAGCGCGCGCAGACGATGCGGCGCTGGCGGAGCGCGTGCTGCTGACGCTGTTATCCATCGGCGAGCTCCCGCAGGAAATGCTAAAGGCGGAGGATTTCTCCGCAGGTGTGCGCCGCGATGCGGCGGCATGGATGCTCGGCGGAAGGCCTGCGGCAGCCTTTGTGGAAACGCTTCAGGATGCCGCAGCGCGCAGCGAGGCGGTGCAGGCGCTCAATTATGCGCCGCTGCCCGACAGCCATGAAGAAAAGCTGGAGCTGGCGCAAACGAGCCTGAGCACTATACGCAGGGCGCGCCTGCGCGAGCGCATGGCGGAGATCGAAGCGGAGATCAAGACGGCGGATGCAAACCGCAAACGTGATCTGTATACGCAAATGCAAGCCATATTAAAGGCTTTGGAGGACTGACCGGTCGAAAGGAGTGGCCTATTTTGAACAAATCGGCGGCGAATATGGAGGCTGTAAAGGCACGCATCAGTGAACTGATTGAGAGCGGCAAAAGCAAGGGCGTGCTTACCTATAAGGAAATTGTGGATTCGCTCGGCGACATTGAAATGGACAGCGAGCAGTTCGACCGGGTGCTCGATACGCTGAACGGATTAAATATTGAGGTCATCAAGGATGATGCGATCCCGGACGCCAAGCTCACGGACGAGCCGGAGCCGGAAGAGATCGACATATCTGTGCCCGAGGGCATTTCCATCGACGATCCTGTGCGCATGTATTTGAAGGAGATCGGCAAGGTGTCGCTGCTTTCTGCGGAGGAAGAGGTCGAGCTGGCCAAGCGCATGGAGCAGGGCGACGAGGAGGCCAAGAAGCGCCTCTGTGAAGCGAACCTGCGCCTGGTGGTCTCCATTGCGAAGCGCTACGTCGGCCGCGGCATGCTCTTCCTGGATCTGATTCAGGAGGGCAATTTGGGGCTGATTAAGGCCGTAGAGAAATTTGATTACCGCAAGGGCTACAAGTTTTCTACCTACGCGACCTGGTGGATCCGCCAGGCCATCACCCGCGCTATCGCCGACCAGGCGCGCACCATCCGCATTCCGGTGCATATGGTGGAGACGATCAACAAGCTGATCCGCGTATCGCGCCAGCTGCTGCAGGAATACGGCCGCGAGCCGCTGCCTGAAGAGATCGCCGAGGAAATGGGTATTCCGGAGGACAAGGTACGCGAGATCATCAAGATCGCGCAGGAGCCGGTATCGCTTGAAACGCCGATCGGTGAGGAAGAGGACAGCCATCTGGGGGATTTCATTCCGGATGACGATGCGCCCGCTCCGGCGGAGGCCGCCGCGTTCACGCTGCTGAAGGAGCAGCTGATGGGCGTGCTTTCCACGCTGACGCCCAGAGAGGAAATGGTGCTGAAGCTGCGCTTCGGCCTTGAGGACGGCCGCGCCCGCACGCTGGAAGAGGTTGGCAAGGAATTCAAGGTCACGCGGGAGCGCATTCGCCAGATCGAGGCCAAGGCGCTGCGCAAGCTGCGGCATCCCAGCCGTTCGCGCAAGCTGAAGGATTCCATTGACTGATGGCATACGATAAGCGAATATCCCTGGATCCGCGCCTGACCCTGATCGCGGAAATGGCGGGCAGCTGCGGCTGCTGCGCCGACATCGGCAGCGATCACGGCAGGCTCGGCGCGTTTATGCTTCAAAACGCTTATTGCGAGCGCGTGGTGTTTACGGACATTTCCGCGCCCTCGCTGGAAAAGGCCAAACGCCTGACTGCGCTGCTCGGGCTGAATGATCGCGCGGATTTCTGCGTGGGCGACGGTGCGTGCGCGCTGACGCGAAGGGTGGATGTAGCGATCATTGCCGGCATGGGCGGCGAAACGATCTCGAGTATTATTCAAAACGCGCAGGGACATCTGGACGGCGCTCGGCTGCTGTTGCAGCCCAACGTGGCCGCGCCGCAGCTGCGCGCGGCGCTGAACCGGTGCGGCTGGCACATTTCCCGCGAGGCGCTCGCGCGCGACGGGCGCAGGATCTATCCGATCATTGAAGCTGTTGAGGGCAGTCAGGTGTTAAATGAAGTGGAGTTGGAAGTCGGCCCTGTGCTGCTGCGTGAGAAGCCGCCCCTGCTGCGCGATTACGCGCGGTTTCACATTCGCGTTGCGGAAAAGGCGCTGAGCGGCGCGCTGCGCGGCGGCGATGCTGCAAGCATATCGGCGCTCGAACACACGCTTGAGATTTGGAAGGACGTTGAAAAATGGCTTTGACAGCTTTGCAGGTATGCGCGGCCATCGACAGCTTTGCGCCCTTTGCACTTGCTGAGGCGTGGGATAATGTCGGTCTGCTGGCGGGCTCGCCGGATATGCAGGTGCGCGGCATACTCTGCGCGCTGGAGCTTAATCCGATGGTGCTCGAGGAAGCGCTCAGGCAGGATTGTAATCTGATTGTGACGCATCATCCGATCCTCTTTCATGCGCGAAAAAATTTGCGTGAGGATGAGCCGGAGGGTGCGATGCTGTGCGTGCTGGTGCGAAACCAAATGGCGCTGATCTCAGCACACACAAATTTTGACAACGCCGCTCCCGGCGTGAACGACGCGCTGGCTGAAAGGCTTGCGCTCGAGAACGTCGAAGCGGGCGAGAGCGGCCTGCGCACAGGCACGCCGCAGCAGGCGACGCTCGGCGCGTTTGCGGATCACGTCCGGCAATGCCTGGGCGGTGCGGTGCGCGTTTACGGCGAGCCGGAGTGCGCCATACGTTGCGTGGCAGTGCTCGGCGGCGCAGGCGGCGATTTTGCACCGCTGGCGCTGTCTGCGGGCGCAGACGTGTATCTGACGGGCGAGATCGCGCACCACAAGGCGTGGGACGCCTATCTGCGTGGTCTGTGCGTGCTGGAGGCCGGACACGCGGCCACTGAGTTACCCGCGATCGATCTGCTGGTAAAAGGTTTACAAAATGCGCTGCATGGTGTACAATGGAATGAGCGCATATATAGAAGCGAAGTTGAGCTGTTTCGCTAGAATTGGAGGATGAAGAATGCAGTTAGATAAGTTGTGGCAGTTTATGCAGGTGGACATGGAAGCGGATAAGTTTGAAGCCAAGATCCGTCAGTCCGAAAAGCGTCAGACTCTGATCAAACAGCGCAATTTTTTGATGGATCAGCAGAGTAACATGAAGAAGCTGGAAAGCGACGTGGCCGCGATGGCGGATCGCCTGGAGGCCGTTCGCGATGAGGCCGAGCGCCTACAGAAAACGCTTTCGCAGCAGCTCGCCGAACTGGAAGGCAATCCGCCTGCCAGCGCCGAGGAAGCTGACGCAAAGGCGGACGAGGTGCAGAAGCTGCTCGATGCGCTTAGCCGCTACGAGCAGGAGCTGAATAAAATGCACAAGGACGCCGAAACGCGCGACCGTCAGCAGCGCGATATTCGCGTGCGCGCCGCCCGCACCAAGGCGGAATACGATCAGCTCAAGTCTGAGTACGATGTGGAATTCAAGCGCGACTCCGCCACGCTGAAGCAGATGCGCGAGCGCACGGATAAGGAATCCCAGAAGATCGAGGCCGAGCTTCTTGAAAAATACAAAGCCATCAAGCAGCATTGCACACCGCCGATGGCCAAGCTGATCGACGGCCAGTGCAGTGGATGCTTCATGTCGCTGCCGAGCGCGACGCTGCTGGCGCTCAAGGAGGGCGAGCACATCGTCTGCTGCGATAACTGCGGCAGGATCATTTACAGCGAAGAATAAGCCATTATTTCGTTATGAATTGCGAGGGCGTCAGACGGTCGCAGGCGCATTGAGCGTCTGAGGAAAGTCCGAGCACCGTAGGGCAGGGTGCCGGTTAACTGCCGGTGGAGGCGACTCCAAGGAAAGTGCAACAGAGATATACCGCCCCGCGGCTTCGGCCGCGGGGTAAGGGTGGAAAGGCGAGGTAAGAGCTCACCAGCGGCTTGGCGACTTGACCGCTCTGTAAACCCCACCTGGTGCAAGATTGATAGGAAAGCGCTTGTGGCGGCCCGTCATGCTTTCGGGTAATCGCTTGAGCTTCATGGCAACTTGAAGCCTAGACAGATGATCGTCCAATACAGAACTCGGCTTACAGGCGCCGCTCGCAAATCATATATAAACAGCCGATGATCGCAAAGGTCATCGGCTGTTGCTCATTGAGCGAGCTTCAGAATGCCTGTCTGCATATGACAGCTCAGCTTGCCTACTCCACATTGGCCTGCACGGAATCGCGCATGTGGCGCATCGCAGGCTGGAAGGCCTCGTAATCGTCATAGGCGCAAAGGAAATGGAAGCAGAACAGATAGCGCTCGAAGTAGGTCATGATCACATAGCCCTGGATCTCCTGATTGCCGTCGTAGGCCAGATAGGTAGTAGCCAGCGCGTCATTGCCCATGAACTTGGTCTCGGTGTCCAGCTGCGTTTCGACTCTAAATGTAGATTCGTCGTACTGACTGCGCAGGGTTTTGAAATAGGACGCGAGCTCCTCCTTGAATTCCGTTTCACCGCTGCACTTGTGGCGCAGCTGCTTCATCGTGACCGCCACGCGCGCGGGATACACCGTGCCGTTTTCAAGCGGCTGCACATAGCACACCGTAGAACGACCGGGAACGTTCGTCCAGCCGGTGGGATAATCAAACTTGAAGCCCAGGCCGGAGCCGACCACGCTGGAGTAGCCGGAAACCGCCGTGTTCGGCTGGGGCGTAGGACTCACGAAGGGCTGCGCCGGCGCGGATCCATTGGACGTGTCCTGCGCATCTGCCGGAGCGTCCTGCGCGTCCTGCGCAGGTTCAGTATTATCAAAATCGTTGCTCGCAGCGTCCCATTCCGCCGAATCGATCTCCTGCGGCGGGTTCTGCGCCTCCATGGCGCCCACGAGGCCGCCGTCTGACGATGCTGCCGCAGCCGTTTCCTGCGGCGCAAAATCACCGCCATTGTCGACAGCCTCCTGCGGCGTTGAGACCTTGCGGTCACAGCCGGACAGCGGCAGCGCTACGCAGCAGAGCGCCAGCACGATACAGATGATCTTCCTCAATGTAACCGCCTCCTTGCCTCAGCGCGGGGTATCGCCATGCTTGGCGATCTGTTCGTTCAAAAGGTCAATATCGCCGCAGCCATGGCTGATCATCAAATCGCCCGGCTGCCAGTGCGCGCGCAGGTAGGCCTCCGCATCGTCAAAGGTGGGGGTAAGCACGGCGTCCACACCGCGCGCCCTCAGCGGCGCGATCAGCATTTCGGAGGAAATATCGCCCGGATCGGTCTCGCGCGCGGCGCAGATGTCGGTGATCAGCACGCGGTCCGCGCGGTCAAAGGTCTCCAGAAACTGGTTAAACAGCGTCTTTGTGCGGGAATAGGTATGCGGCTGAAACACGCACCAGAGCGTCCTGTGCGGCTGCAGACTCGCAATCTCCAGCGCATTTTTGATCTCGGCGGGATTGTGGCCGTAGTCCGTGTAGCATTTCACGTCGTCGGTGACGCTGGTCAGCTCAAAGCGCCGGTGTGCGCCGATGAAATTCTCCAGCGCGTCAGCCACCTTTTGCATATCCAGTCCGCGAATGTAGCAAACGGCAATGACCGCCAGACTGTCCAGCATATTGCACTTGCAGGACACGCCGACATGGAATTTGCCCAGCGACTGACCGTTCAGCACGGCCTCAAAGTGCGCGCGGCCAAGCTCGTCGTAGCCCAGATCTACGGCGCGCAGATCGCAGCTTTCGTCGAGACCATATGTAAGGTGGTTGCACCTGGCGCCCTCGCATACGCGGCGCGCGCGCACATCGTCGCCCCAGGCCACGCACCAGCCGTCTTCCGGCAGCAGCGCGGCATACCTGGCAAACGCCGATTCGATATGATCTATATCGCGGTAGTAGTCGAGGTGATCCTCGTCTATATTGGTGATGATGGCGACGGTCGGCTTGAAATGCAGAAAGCTCTCGCGGAATTCGCATGCCTCGCAGATAAAATCGTCGCCCGCACCGCGCCGCGTACTGCCGCCGATGAAGTCCAGCTCACCGCCGATATGAATGGTAGGATCGAGCCCAGCGCTCATGAAGCACTGCGCAAGCATGGATGTGGTGGTCGTTTTGCCGTGCGTGCCGCTCACGCCCACGGCAAAGCGGCTGCCGGACATCAGCTGACCGATCAGATCGCAGCGCTCGATCTGGGGAATGCCCAGCCGGGCAGCCTCCGCGCGCTCGGGGTTCTCGGGCGCAATCGCCGCAGAATACACGATTACGTCCGCGCCGTGCACGTTGGCCGCATCGTGACCGATTGCGACGCGAATGCCGGCCTCCTCCAGATGCTCCGTCTTATGCGAACGGGTCTTATCCGAACCGGAAACGATGTAGCCCTCGGAATTGAGCAGCGCTGCCAGACCCGACATGGAGCTGCCGCCGATACCGATGAAGTGCACCCGGCGACCCTTGTATTTGAATATGTTCTCGACCATACAAAACAACCTCTCAAAACTAATCGTATCTATTATAATGGAAAAACGGAAATTCTTCAAGCCGAAGCGAATAAAACCGGCCTAAACTGCGTTAAAAATTCGGACATGCGGCCAAATGCTTTAAAATCTAACAATTACGAATTATAATATATAAAAGCACAACGAACATTCGGAAATTGGAGGCTGAGCCCATGGATAAGATCAAGCGCAACGAGCGTCTCGGCGCGATGACCAGAATTTTGACGAACGCACCCAACCGTATTCACACGCTGGGCGAGTTCTGCGAGATGTTCGGCGCAGCAAAATCCACCATCAGCGAGGACATCGATCTGGTGAGCAAGGCCTTCGAGCAGTTCGATCTAGGCGTGATCGAGACTGTGGCAGGCGCGGCAGGCGGCGTGCGTTATCGTGCGATTCCCAGCCATGCGCGCGCAAAGCGCGTGTTGGAAGCGCTTGCTAGGCGTTTGCAGGAGCCCGGCAGGATGCTGCCCGGCGGCTTTCTGTATACCTCGGACGTCACGGCGGAATCCGAAACAGCGCAGGCGCTTGGCGAAATCCTGGCCACGCCATATTACGACAAGGCGCCGGATTTCGTGTTGACCATGGAAACCAAGGGCATTCCCATCGCGCTGATGACGGCGCGCATGCTCAACGTGCCGCTGGTGATCGCGCGCCGCGACAGCCGCGCCTACGAGGGCTCGGCGGTGAAGATCAACTATATCGCAGGCGGCGGCAGCGACCGTATCGAGACCATGGCGCTCGCGCGCCGCGCCGTGAATCCGGGACAGCGCGCACTGATCGTGGATGACTTTATGAAGGGCGGCGGAACGCTGCAGGGCATGGTGGACATGATGCGCGAATTCCAGGCTGAGGTCGTGGGCGTATGCGTGATGATTGCTACGGCGACGCCCGCCGAAAAGCGCGTCAAAGGCGCGCACTCCCTGCTCGTGCTGGACGGCTTCGACAGCAACACCGGCAATGCCATCGTACGTCCGGCCGAGGCCTACCTGTAAGCAAAGATCAGACCTGAATGAGCACCTGTATTCGCCGCAAGGCTGAATACAGGTACTTATTATATAGTTACATATTAAAATGATTTAGTCACATCACAAAAGACTCGAAATCTGCCGAAGCGCGGCGAAGGTCCCAAATGCTGCTTATCGCAGTAAAAACAGGCCGTGTAATTACGCAGTTGTGGAAATCAATAGTTGCTTTAATGTTAAATAATTAAGACACATGAATTTGACGTTGACAATTTGTCAAAAATCCTTAGAATTATAAGTGACGGATGTTATTATGTCCGATGTCCTTATATGCAAAAGTGAACAGGTGGAGGAATGACAAGTGATTCGCAGGACGCAAAGCGAGAGCAAACGCCACAGCATGGGCATGCCTTATATGACCCAGGAAATGGCCAGCATACTCGCTGAATTGGAGCGTGAAACGGGCGATGCTTCGCTTTCGCAGAGCTTTTATTTCAGCCCGACCGCTATTACGCATATCCGCCGGCTTATTGAGATGGGCGGAACGATCATTACAGACACGACGCTGGTTGCCAACGGAATCGACATTTCGCTGATGGGCAACAAGGGGGCAAAGGTTGCCTGCTTCATTGACGAGCCGCAGGTCATTTCACTGGCAGAACAGCGCAGGGTAACCCGCGCCGAGATCGCGGTGGATTATGGTCTGGCGCTGAGCGGCCCGAAGCTCATGGTCGTGGGCAGTGCGCCTGCCGCGATCAACCGCATGATTCGCCGCCGTCAGCATGAGCCGATGAGCGATGTGTGCGTGCTGGCCACAGCCACGGGCTTTGCCAGCGTGGTACAGCTCAAGGAACGCCTGATTGACAGCGATCTTATGTCCATCGTGGTGCGCGGCAAAAAGGGCGGCATCCCGATGGCGATCACCGTCATTAATACGATTCTTCGTGAAATATCCAAAAATGCAAAATAAATGAGCGGCTGCGCCGGTACATATGCTTCGGCGCGCGCATTTTTGAAACATAGAATTCGTAAAGCCAGCATTTCGCGGGTCGGCATGTCCATTGAGAGCATGCCGACAATTCGTTGACAGGCATGGCGATACATACCTCAGCCTTTACGTTTATCGTGAAATCTGCTACAATAATCTGGATGGCCGTGCGAGCGAATAAGAGCGCGCGGCAGAAGGAGCAGAGAGCATATGCTATATGGAAACGTGAAAAATGTGGAAAAGCCGGTATCACGCATCGTGTTCGGCACGGCAACGCCGGTGCTGTTTGCCGCATTCCGCTCGGTCTACGGCGAAGCGCCGGATTTTAAGGAGCGTTTGGACAAGGCCTTTAAGCTGCTGGACGATATGTACGCTCTGGGCATCAACTGCTTTGACTGTGCGGATCATTACGGCGAGGAGCCGCTTGGCGAATGGCTGGATGCGCGCGGATTGTACGACAAGGTCGTAGTTCTGGCCAAGGGCGCGCACCACAACCGCTGGCGCAAACGCGTGACGGACTTTGATATTCTGCACGACGCGCACAACACGCTCGCCAAGCTCAGAACGCGGAAGCTGGACATGTATCTGCTGCACCGCGACGATCCGACTGTGGCGGTCGGCCCGATCATGGATGCGCTGAACCGGCTTCACGACGAGGGTAAGATCGGTGTGCTGGGCGCTTCAAACTGGACGATTGAGCGCTTTGAAGAAGCGAACAACTACGCCCTGCAGCATGGCCTCCAGCCGTTTACCGTGACCAGCCCGAATTTCGGCCTGGCCGATCAGGTGAACGACCCCTGGGGCGGCGGCTGCGTTACGATCTCCGGCCCGAACGGCGCGGCTGCGCGACGCTATTACGCCGAAAACGGCGTGCCGGTGTTCGCCTATTCGCCGCTCGCACGCGGCCTGTTTTCCGGGAAATTCACCAGCGCGCATCCGGAGGACGCGGCAAAGTATATGGATGAAGCGGGGCTTAAGGGATACGCCTGCCCTGAAAACTTCGAACGCCTGCGCCGCTGCGAGCTGCTGGCCGCAGAAAAACAGGTGCCAGTGGCGCAGGTCGCCATGGCATGGATCTTCAACCGGCAGCCCCTTGATGTGTTCGCGCTGAGCGGCTCGACGCATGTGGAGAATATGAAGCTGAATATTGCTGCGAGCGAAATGAAGCTCTCGCCGGCGGAATGCGCGTGGCTGGATCTTGAAACGGACGATCGATAATACCTGTCTTAATATGCAAAAAAGCGCCGGCCTCGAAATGAAGCCGGCGCTTTTCGATCAGGGCAGCAGGCGCTTGGTGGTCAGGCGCAGATAATTGAGGTTCGGCCGGAAGCCCTCCGCGTAATCCGCGCCGCTCTGGAAGCCGCGCACGCGGGAGCAGCAACGCACGAAGTCCAGGAAATCGATGTGGTCATGGTCGCGCATCCAGTCGATCTGGGACTTGTGGCAGGCCAACGCTTCAAGCTTGAGCTCGATGGTATCGGTGATGTCCACATATTCCGTCGGAATAAAGCCGACGCCGGAAAGCGTGTCCATATGATAGATGGGGCAGGTGGGCGCCACGGGCGTGGTCGCCGTCAGATCGTAATGCGCCAGACTTGCGGCGAAGGACGCGCGCATGACCGACTGATAGGTCTGCACATGGTCGTTCATATAATCCTTTTCAAAATGGGTGATGATCAGATCGGGCTGCGTTTCGCGCACCACGGCTGCCAGGCGGTTGATCAGCTCGTCGTTTTCAGCAGTGACATACAGATCCCCGATGTCGATGCTGTAATGCTTTGCGCCGATGACCTTTGCGGCGTTCTCCGCTTCCTGGAAACGAATGGCGCGCAGCTCATCCTGCATGATGATCGCGTGGCCGAGGTTACCGTTGGCCACATGGCAAACGGATACGTTATGACCGAGCTTGACGTATTTGGCCAGCGTGCCGTAGCAGCCGATTTCCAAATCGTCTGGATGACATCCAACAGCAAGTATATTCATTTTCTTTTCCTCCTGCGTTTGTTTACATTCGATCGCGCACTGCGGTGATCAGTTTGCCGCTTGCGGAGCGGCTGCCGGTTCGGCGTTCTCCTCGCCGAGAAGTCCAGAATTGATATAATGGGCAAGTATATCGACAATGCGGGCATTCTTGCCGCCGCGCGCCACAATCAGATCCGCATATTTCACATAATTGCGAATATACTTTTCATACATGGGCTTTACCGTATCCAGATACTGGCGGTAGATTCCCTCAATATCGCGGCCGCGGTCGCGAATATCGCGCTTAACGCGGCGAAGCAGGCATACGTCCGGATCGACCTGAATGAAGATCTTGAAATCGATCAGATCGCGCACGCATTCATCATAGAAAATGTGCAGTCCCTCCAGCAGCACGACCTCTGCCGGTCGAATCAGCTCGTCGGCGTCGCAGCGGCGATGCTGCACATAGTCGTAGCACTTTGCGGTGATGGGCCGCCCCTCGCGCAGCGCAAACAGATCGTCGCGCAGCGCATCGTGCTCGAAGGCGTCCGGCTCATCATAATTGATGCGCGCGCGCTCCTCAAAGGTCATGTTCGGATGATCCTTATAATAGGAATCCTGCTTCAAATAAACGCATTTCTGGTCAAGTCTGGCTTCCAATTCCCGCGCAAGCGTGGATTTGCCGCTTCCGCTTGCGCCGCAGATGCCGATGACAAGCATGATAAGCCCCCTCATACATCAATTCCATGCGTATATGATAGCATAAAGAAGCGGCAAATTCAATCCAAAAATCGGCGTGTGGTATAATTATTGTGCCATACTTCTGACAACAAAATTAATGAATTCCTTGTTTGAGGGACATGTCGCCATGCGGTTGCCCAGGCTGCCGGACTGATGCGCGGCAGAGATGGCGTTTCGCATACAGCGCTCGATGCGAACGGGCGTGCTGTCCATATCGCGTGAGATTTCAAGATAGAGCCCTTTTGAAAGATTGCGCATAAGGTCGGGATCGGTCTGTGCCAGGCGCACGGCCTCTGTAAGATAGCTGCAGCCGATCATCTTGGCGGGAACGCCGAGTGAAATGATGTAATTGCGGATCTGGGCGATGTGCATTTCCGCGCTCTGCGCCGAAGCGGTATTGGCGCGGGCGGCAGCACGCCGGATTTTGCGCTTTGCCTGAACACAGGCGAGAATGGTGTGCCGCAACGATTGAAGATCAATGGGCTTGAAAAGGAAATAGGAAACGCCGGCCTCGCGCGCGGCCTCCAGCGCGACCTCGGAATAAAACCGCGTACAGCAGATCGTAGCGGGCGGTACGGGCAGCTCGTTGATGCAGCGCAGCAGGTTAAAGCCGTCGAGCCCCGGCAGTGCCAGTTCAAAAACCACGGCGTCCGGCTTTTCGATGCGCACCGCCTCCAGCGCTTCCTGGCCGTCGGACAGTGTTCCGATCACGCGCATATCTGGAATACTCTTCAGGAATAAGCGTGCCATTTCTGTAAAGTGTAAGTCAGCATCTGCAATCAGTATTCGAATTTCACTCACAGTAACCACATCCATTAGAAGCATTATTTGATTGCCGTATAATAATCTATCATAAATCACTAAAATTGTCAAGTATTTGTTGTAATATTTTAATACGATATAAATAGACACGTTTCGATGGCGTTCGCGACATAGGGCACGGTGTTGAGTGCCTGCTCCAGCGTATTCATATTGTGGCCGATCTCGAGCAATATGGCGGGCGTGCACATCTGCTGGTTATACCGGCCCTTTTTCACGATAACGTTTCGGCAAAGGTCGGGCAGTTGGCGGTTGATGCTCTCGCTGAGTCGCCGCGCGAAAATAAGGTTCGTTTCATAATCCGGCTTTTCAGCCGCCGCGTAATCGTCTCCGCGGCCGACGAGCAGCACGGTCTGGGCATATTTGCGTCCCTGCGCATCGGTGCAGCAGGTCGCGAGTCCCTCGCTGTAAGCATCGCGATGCAGGTCGATAATCAGGTCAAAATCGCGGTCGTAGCCGCGCAGGGTCTCGAGCGAGCGCACATAGGCGGAGGACAGCTCGTTGCACTCGTGGTCGGTAACGTCGTGCACGACCTCGAAGCCGCGCTTCTCCAGCTCGCGCGCCAATTCGCTGCCAACGCGCACGATACTGTGGTTTTCGTCCATCGTGCGCCAGGTCTCCACCGCCACATAGGGATCGCTGTCATCCTGCTGATAGGCCTCATGCGTGTGCGTATGATAAATAAGAACAGATTTTACCGCAGGTGCAGCCGTAGCCTCGGCGTCCGGTATCACGGCGATCTCGAGCGCCTCCGGGGCAAAGGCGGAAACCGCCCTTGCCCCGCCCGCTGCTGCGGCGATCTCCGCAGCGCTGGCCGGCTTACTATCCTGCCCAAACACACCGCCGCACAGCAGGATATACGCAATGACGGCCGCCAGCAGTATCGCGGAAAACGCGAGCAGGAGATGTGAGCCCTTGATCACCTTGAATTTAACCACGCTTACGCAACCCCCCTTCGTCCAGTGCCATATATATGCGCGCTGCAGCTGGTCAATTCCCATGTGTTTAAAAAAATTGCAATATTCAATGCTTGTACTTGCAAATTTCACAGATGCAGGTTATAATACAGCATAGGTTGTGAATTATTTGATTCATGGATAACGGAGGAGTAAATTTCATGGATAATGCCCAGGAATTGATCAAGCGCTTGAATCACAGCGGCAAGAAGCTCTCCAAAAGTCATCGGCGCATTGCCGAGTGCATCGTTGCGCACTACGATAAGGTAGTGTTCATGACGGCGTCGAAGCTGGGCGAATATGTAGGCGTTTCTGAATCCACGGTGGTGCGCTTTGCGTCCGCGCTGGGCTACAGCGGCTATCCGCAGCTTCAGAAGGCGCTTCAGGAGCTGCTGCGCCATCGGCTGACCGCCACGCAGCGCTTTGAGCTGACGAGCGATATGGATCATGTGCAGGTGCTCAACCGCGTGCTCAAGGGCGATATTCAGAATATTCGCGCCACGCTGGATGAGATCGACATTTCCGCCTTCGAGGCGTCGATCGACAAGATCATCCAGGCTCGGACGATCTATGTGCTGGGGCTGCGCGCCTCCGCGCCGATCGCCGAATTCTTTGCGCATTACCTGCGCTTCATCTTTCCGAATGTCTGCGTCGTTACCTCCGGCATGAGCGACGTATTTGAACAGCTTTCGCGCATCGGCGAGGGCGATCTGCTGATCGGCATTTCCTTCCCGCGTTATGCCTCGCGCACGGTCGAAGCAATGGAATTTGCCGGAAGTCAGGGCGCGTCGCTGATCGCCATTACGGACGGGCCGCTTTCTCCGCTGCATTCTGCGGCAGACATCTGCCTGATGGCCAAGAGCGATATGTCCTCCTTTGTAGATTCCTTTGCCGCGCCGCTGTCGCTGATCAACGCGCTGATCGTGGCGCTGGGACAGCGCCGCAAAACCGAGGTCAAGGCATATTTTGACAAAATGGAAAACGTGTGGACCGAGTACGGCGTATATCTCGCCAAGGCGAACGACTGATCGGGAGGCAGGGCATTCATGGCACACAGAAGAGTGCTCGTTATCGGCGGCGGCGCAGCAGGCATGCTCGCCGCGCTCTTTGCGGCGCGCGGCGGCGCGGCGGTTCGGCTGATCGAGCGCAATGAAAAGCTGGGCAAAAAGGTATATATCACCGGCAAGGGGCGCTGCAATCTGACCAACGCCTGCGACGGCGAAGCGTTCATGCGCGCTATTATTCGAAATCCGCGCTTTATGTACGCGGCGCTGGCGCATTTTGACAACCGCGATATGATGACGTTGATGGAGAACCTGGGCGTAAGGCTGAAGGTGGAGCGCGGCGACCGCGTGTTTCCGGAGTCCGATCATGCCAGCGACGTGACGCATGCGCTCGCGCGCGAGCTGGCGCGTCTGGGCGTACAGATCGAGCTGGAAACGCGCGTCGAACGGCTGCTGATCGAAGACGGGCACTGCTGCGGCGCGATCCTGCAGGGCGGCAGGGAGTGCCTCGCGGACGCCGTGATCGTGTGCACGGGCGGTGCGAGCTATCCGTCCACCGGCTCTACCGGCGACGGCTATACGCTGGCGGAAGCGGCGGGGCATACGGTACAGACGCCCATGCCTGCACTTGTGCCCATCGACACGCGCGAAAGCTGGCCGGGCACGCTGGCGGGGCTGTCGCTGAAAAATGTGGCGCTGCGCGCCTGGCAGGAAGGCAAAAAGCGCAAGTATTTTTACGACGAGCAGGGCGAAATGCTCTTTACGCACACCGGCATCAGCGGCCCGCTGGTGCTCTCGCTCTCGAGCCGTCTGCCCGAATCGCTGGACAAGGTGCACATGCTGATCGACCTGAAGCCCGCGCTGGATGAACAGACGCTGGACGCGCGGCTGCTGCGCGATTTTGCGCAGATGCAGAACCGGCGGATCACCGCCGTGATGGACGGACTTGCGCCGCATAATCTCGGCCAGCAGGTATTGCTGCTCGCCAGAATCTCGCCGCAGCTGCCGGTAAACGCCGTGACCCGCGAACAGCGCGCCGAGCTCGTGCGCCTGCTCAAGGGCCTGCCGCTGACGCCCCGCGCGCTTCGCGGCTTCAACGAAGCGATCATTACGCGCGGCGGCGTAAATGTGCGCCAGGTGAATGCATCGACGATGGAGTCCAAGCTGACGCCCGGCCTGTATTTTGCGGGCGAAGTGCTGGATGTGGACGCGCAGACCGGCGGTTATAACCTGCAGATTGCCTTTTCCACTGGCGCGCTGGCAGGCACGTGCGCAGCGAAGGCAGAACCGGAATGAGAGAGGAGGAACGCCCCTTCGACGGGCTTAGACTTATATGAAAATCCGCATTTCAGGAATCGTGAACGATTCCGTCGTAGACGGCCCCGGCTTTCGGCTGGCGGTATTTACGCAGGGCTGTCCGCATCATTGCGCGGGCTGCCACAACCCGCAGACGCACGACTTTGAGGGCGGACGCGAAATCGATACGCAGGAGATCATCGAAAAGCTGCGCGGCAATCCGCTGCTGGACGGCATCACGCTCAGCGGCGGCGAACCGTTCTGTCAGGGCGCGGCCTGCGCGGAGCTGGCAAGCGCCGCCCACGCGCTCGGGCTGAACGTATGGACATATAGCGGCTATACCTATGAACAGCTGCTCGCGGGCGACGCGGAACAGCGCGCGCTGCTTGCCGAGACTGACGTGCTGGTGGACGGCCCGTTTGTGCTGCCGCAGCGCACGCTGGAGCTGCGCTTCCGCGGCTCGGCGAATCAACGGCTGATCGACGTGAAGGCGAGCGCCGCCGCAGGGAGCGCGCAGCCGGTTAAATGAGATTCATAAAGCGAAGGAAGGATATGGATATGAGCAAGATTGATGTTGTTCGCAAAGCCATGATGGACGCGCTGAAGGCGGGCGATAAGCCGCGCAAGGAGGCGCTTTCTCTGCTGCTGTCTGCGCTGAAGGCAAAGAATATCGACAAGCGCGCGGAGCTTACCGAGGACGAAGAAAACGCCGTGGTCTATAAGGAAATTAAGGAAGCCAAGGAAACGCTGGACACCACGCCCGCAGACCGCGCAGACATCATCGACGAGTGCAAACTGCGCATCGCCGTGTGGAGCGAATTTGCGCCTGCGCGCATGGATGAGGACGCGATCCGCGCCGTCATTCGTGAAACGCTTGCGGAGCTGGGCATCGAAGCGCCCACGATGAAGGATAAGGGCAGCATCATGAAGGTTCTGATGCCCAAGCTCAGCGGCAAGGCCGAGGGCAGGCTTGTCAACCAGCTGGTCGGCGAGCTGCTGAAATAACGAAAGGAACGCGATCGGCAATGCGAATCAACGCTTATGCCACGCCGCACGACATTCTGTCCGGGGATCTGGACGGTGCGGCGGCCGTGGTAATCGATACGCTGCGCATGACCAGCGTGGCTGCGGCCGCCATGCAGAGCGGCTGCGTAGGGCTCTATACCTGCGCTGAGGTGGATCAGGCGCGACGGGCCGCGCATGAATGCGGTGCGCTGCTCGGCGGCGAGCGCAATGCGCTGAAGATCGACGGCTTCAATTTTTCAAATTCGCCGCTGGAATACACGCCCGAGGCTGTCGGCGGGCGGCGGCTGGTCATGTCCACCTCAAACGGAACGCGCGCCATCGCCGCCTGCGCGGGCGCACGCAGATTGCTGCTGGGCGCGCTCGTGAACGCCCATGCCGTGGCGGAGGCGCTGCGCGATGAAGCGCATGTGGCGCTGGTCTGCGCGGGCACAAACGGCGCTTTTACGCTGGAGGATGCGCTCACGGCGGGCGCGATCGCCCTGCGTCTTCCGGATGCGGAGCTCGATGATGCCGCGCTGGCGTTTCAAATGCTCTATCGCAGCGCCTGCGGCGATCTCTTCGACGCCTTATCGGCCACCACGCATTTTTCGCGGCTGCGCAGGCTCGGTTTTGAAGCTGACCTTCAGTTCTGCCTGAAGCCGGACAGTGTGAATGCGCTCTGCGAGCGCGCGGCGGACGGATGGTTCCATAAAATCTAGCGCACGAGTGTTTTCAGGAGGGGCAGGCATTTTTGCCGTCCCTCCCAATTTTATATATTTCTTTATCTGTTTCATCTATATTTGCAGATTTCCTCACTTATGGGACAGGTTGCAGTATAAAGATTTTATCTGATATGTTGCAAAAATTCGCGCACTGAGTTATAATTAGAATACTATAAGCTGGAGGGAGCGTGTCGCCGTGATTTTCAACAGATACGCGGGCGACTATCGACTTGAAAACCAGACCGACGCTTCCGGAAGGCTCAAGACGGTCGCGGTGTATCGCGGAAGGGAATACTATCTGGCGCTTTCTGCGGGCGAGCTGCGTACCTTTTGCCGCAAATGGCTGCTGTGGCTGTTGCCGATAGCCGCGCTGTTTGTGCCCGGGTTTTTCTTGAACGGCGCGGGCGGGCGGCGTCCGTATGTGACCCTGCCGTACATCGCGCTGCTGTTGCCGCTGTATCTGTCCGCCGCCATGCTTCCTCTGCTCAGGCGCGAGCGTACCTGTTTTGAGCGCAAAGACAGGGATCGCATCGAGCGCCGAAGCCGCGGCTGTCCGCTGCTGATCGCGCTGCTGGCGCTCACATCGGGCATAGGGCGCATCGCAGTCTGCTGGATGGAAGGGCATTGGAGCGCGCCGGATATGGTCTGCGCGGCGGCCATGCTGCTGACGGCGTTCTGCGGCGTAAAGCTGTTCGCGCTGGGCAGGCATCTGCGCTTTAACTGAGCTTGCTTGGAAAAGCAAAAAAATTAAGGGGGTACCCCCTTACCTGTTGCGAAGCAACAGGTAAGCGTGTATAGATCATCATGAATGGGAGGATATTGAACAATGAAGAAACTTCTCTCCATGCTGCTTGTGCTGTGCATGCTCATGTCTTGCGCCGCATTTGCAGAGACCGCTGACACCGAGGACAGCAAGACGCTGGTTGTCGGCTACAGCTACTTCTCCAACAAATTCAGCCCCTTCTTTGCCAAGACGGCCTACGATCAGGACGTCTACGTTATGACGCAGATCAGCCTGCTGGGCACCGATCGCGAGGGCAATGTAGTGCTCAAGGGCATCGAGGGCGAAACCATTCCCTATAACGGAAATGATCATACCTATTACGGCATTGCCGATTGCGACATCGTGCAGAACGATGACGGCACCGTCGTTTACAATATCACCATGCGCGACGACGTGAAGTTCGCCGACGGCGAACCCATGACGATCGACGACGTGATCTTCTCCATGTACGTTTTCCTGGATCCGACCTATGACGGCGCCTCCACGCTGTACGCGAGCCCCATCCAGGGTCTGGCCGAGTACCGCAGCAACATGTCCCCTCTGGCGGACGTGATCAACGCCGCGGGCGAGGACAACACCGATTATACCTACTTCACTGCCGATCAGCAGGCCAAGTACTGGGATGTGTATAACAACCAGGCCGGCCCCGCCTTCGCGCAGGAAATCGTCGACTATTGCGCAGCGAACTACGGCAGCTATCTGGAGTCCTTCGGCAACAACGAAGTGGCGCTGGGCATGGGCATGTGGGGTTTCGGCGAGATGGACGATGCCGGCAACTTCGTCTCCTCCGACGGCGTGTCCTACGATCTGAAGGACAACTGCCCCACCGCTGAAGACTACTGGACGGCCATCGTGAACGCCTACGACGGCGACATCGCGACCGCGACCGAAACCGAGACTGCCGGCTCCACGCTGGAGCAGCTGACCGCCAACATTCTTGGCGCTGACTACCAGGTCGGCGTTGCCACCGGCGAATCTGCCCCGAGCATCTCCGGTATCCAGAAGACCGGCGATTATTCCATGACCGTGACGCTGACCGAGTTCGACGCCACCTCCATCTATGACTACAACTTCGCCGTAGCGCCCATGCACTATTATGGCGACAAGGCGCTCTACGATTACGACAACAACATGTTCGGCTTCAACAAGGGCGACCTGAGCATCGTGAAGGAAAAGACCACCCAGCCCATGGGTGCTGGCCCGTTCAAGTTCGTTTCCTACGAGAACGGCGTCGTTACCTTCGAAAAGAACGAGGGTTACCTCTTCGGCTGCCCGAAGCTGGACTATGTGCTCTTTAAGGAAGGCGCGGACGGCGATAAGCTGACCGGCGTTGCTACCGGTGCGTTCGACCTCTCCGACCCGAGCTTCAACGCCACTACTGTTGCCAACGTCAAGAATTACAACGGCAACGATTCCCTGAATGGCGACATGATCACCACCATCACCGTAGATAACCTGGGCTACGGCTACCTGGGCATCTGCGCCAACAACGTCAAGGTCGGCGAGGACAAGGCTTCTCCGGAATCCAAGGATCTGCGCAAGGCCTTCATGACCCTGTTCTCCGTCTATCGTGACGCCGTGATCGATTCCTACTACGGCGAGATCGCTCAGATCATCAACTATCCGATCTCCAACACCTCCTGGGCGGCTCCGCGCGTGTCTGACGAAGGCTATGCCATTGCGTATTCCAAGGACGTCAACGGCGAGCCCATCTACACCGCTGAAATGAGCGAGGCCGAAAAGTATGACGCCGCGCTGGCCGCTTCCATCGAGTACTTCAAGGCTGCCGGCTACACTTGGGACGAGACCGAAGGCAAGTTCACCGCCGCTCCCGAGGGCGCGAACATGTCCTATGAAGTGATCATCCCCGCCGATGGCGTGGGCGATCATCCGGCCTATGGCATTCTGACCGCAGCGAAGGACGCGCTGGCCTCCATCGGCATCACGCTGGAGATCAACGACCCCTCCGATTCCAACATTCTGTGGGACAAGCTTGACGCCGGCACCGCCGACATGTGGACGGCTGCATGGCAGGCCACGCCTGACCCGGATATGTATCAGATCTACCACTCCTCCAACATCGTCGGCCTGCCCAACAGCTCCAACTCCAACCACTATGCCATCGCCGATGACAACCTGGATGCGATGATCATGGAAGCCCGCACCTCTGCGGATCGTACCTTCCGTAAGGCCATCTACAAGGATTGCCTGGATACCATCCTCGACTGGGCGGTTGAGCTGCCGACCTATCAGCGCCAGAATGCGTTCATCTTCTCCACTGAGCGCGTGAACATGGACACGATCACCCCGGACATCACCACCTTCTGGGATTGGAAGAATGATCTGGAAAAGGTCGAAATGAACTGATTTCAGGTTTATCGGGACGCGGGATAATATCCCGTGCCCCTCGGCGCTGAGCTTTTAGCGGCGCAGCGCCGAACAATGGCGCAGCGGGCGCACGCTTAAAACGGCGCGTCCGCTGCCGTTGTGATACCTGCGCGCATCCATCGCGCGGCATTTCGTTTTTATCTCAGATCGAACTACAACAATTAAGAATGTGGCGGTGTTACGATGCTTAAATTTACCATCAAGCGGCTGCTGACCTGTGTATTGATCTTCTTCTTCGTGATGCTGATCGTATACGGACTGATGTATAGCCTGCCCACCAGTTATGTGGAAAAAACGGCGCGCGAGCTTGCCAGCAAGCCCGGCAGCCAGAAGAGCGCCCAGCAGTGGATTGCTGAATTGAACGCCCAATACGGTATGGACAAGGGTCTGATTCCGGGCTACTTCACCTGGCTTGGGAATGCCGCTTCGGGCAACTTTGGCGATTCATGGCAGTGGACAAAGCCGGTTACTGATGTGTTCCACGATTGCATCTGGTACAGCTTTGCGCTGGGACTGGTTTCGTTTATTCTGGAGGTGCTTATCGCGGTGCCGCTCGGCGTCACTGCGGCGCGCAAGCAGTATGGCCTGACGGATTACACGGTCACGGTATTCGGCCTGATCGGCATATCCATGCCCACGTTCTTTGTAGCCACGCTGCTCAAGCTCATTTTTTCCGTCAAGCTGGGCTGGCTCGAGATCAGCGGCATGCAGGGGCGAAACTTCGTAACGCTGTCGCAGTGGGGGCAGTATCTGGACATTGCCAAGCATTTCATACTGCCTGCGCTCACGCTCACCATTATTTCCATCGGTTCGCTGATGCGCTATACGCGCACCAACATGCTGGAAGTGCTCAACGCTGACTATATACGCACGGCGCGGGCCAAGGGCGTGCCGGAGAAGAAGGTCATCAGCTATCATGCCTTCCGCAATACGCTCATCCCGCTGGTCACGGTGCTCGGCGGCTCGCTGCCCGGGCTGTTTTCCGGTGCACTGATCACCGAAACGCTGTTCGGTATCCGCGGCATCGGCTATATTTCCTATCATTCAATGATCGGCGGCGATATTCCGTTCACCATGTTCTATCTGGCGTTCATTTCCATATTGACGCTGCTTGGAACCCTGATTTCCGATATTCTGTACGCTGTGGTCGATCCGCGCGTGCGCTTGAGCTGAGGAGGGCCCGTCGATGCGTAAGAATCAATTGTACGAGGCGCTGAAGGCGAAGGCCGCCCTCGAGAATAAGAACGGCTCCAAGGCCGAAATGTCGCTCGGCGATGCGGCGCGTGTGAAGGTGCTCAGCCCCTCCGCACTGGTATTTAAGCGTTTTATCCGCAACAAGCTGGCCATTGTCGGCTCCTGTATTCTGATATTCATGTTTCTGTTTGCCTTTGTCGGGCCGCTGATCTATCCCTACCGGCAAACTGAGATTTTTTATAAGTACGATTATATCACGGCGACCTACGCGGGCGCTTCAGAGCGTACCACCTATACCGGCTATAAGGTGCCCGACAACGCGGCGACCGTGCCGGATCGCGTGCAGCGCATGATGGATTCCTCGATCGCAAGCATGAACGCGGCGGGGAAGGACAGCATGCTGATCATGGACGGCGAACAGGGTTTCGTGCTCAGCGCGTCCGCACCGCACATCTATCTGCTGTCTGAAGCGCCGGTCGTAGCGCGCGTTTCAGAAGGCGGCGCAAAGGTTGCCAAGTGGATGAAGATGAGCGGCGTGGAATTGCTGGACGCTTCACTGGGCGAGGATTTCAAGGCCGCCGCTGAAGCCGCCATCAAGCAGAAGGCTGCTGAATTTGAGTTCAACGGCGCGAGCTATCAGGTCGTTAAGGTGGACAAGATTTCCTCCGACATTCTGGGCACGGGAACCGGCGTGGAATACACCGCCGAAGCACCTGCTGAGGGCTTTGAAGAAGCACTGACCGCAGCAATGGAAGTCGGTTCCGACGAATTTGAATTTGCGGGCGAAGCGTATTTCATTTCGGACGGCGTGATCTGCGGCAGCGCCGCAGCGCCTGCGATGGTATACTCCACGCTGGTGTTCAACGCCTACGACGTTTCTACATCTCTGAGCAACGACGAACGGGCTGCGGCGCTGATGAACGCCGCGTCCGGCGAAGCGTATGCGCTGGGCGGGCATGAATACCGCGTGGAAGATAACGGCAGTGATCTGCTGCTCTACCGCGACGGCAGCGAAGCAGCGATGCTCAGCAACTTCGTAGTGCGCGACCCCAAGGGCAACGATACCTTCGACCTCTCCTTTAAGGGCGCGCTCGAGGACGTGATCCGCAGCATGCAGCAGAATAACCTGCAGCGGGATACATTCACCTACAGCCTGCCCCTGCGCATTTCGGAAACCGATGAAAACGGCGACGAGTATATGGTCAATTCGCTCGATGAAAACGGCAACCAGCTCTATGCCGACACCGAGATCACCGTTACGCTCAAGACCGGCCAGTATGTAGCGACCTGCCAGCAGCTGCGCCACCTGATCGACCTGAACGGCGCCCCCTCTGCGGCGCACCCGTTCGGCACCGACGGCGACGGCATGGATATTCTGGCGCGCATGATGTACGGCGGCCGCATATCGCTAATGGTTGGCTTCGTGGTCGTCATTCTGGAAACGCTGCTGGGCGTCATTATGGGCGGCATCGCCGGCTATTTCGGCGGTTGGGTGGATAACCTGATCATGCGTCTGGTAGACATCTTCTACTGCATCCCGTCCATGCCGATCCTCATCATCATGGGCGCGTTCATGGACAGCATGAAGGTCTCGGCATATACGCGCCTGATATACATGATGGCCATACTCGGCGTGCTTGGCTGGGCCAGCGTGGCGCGCCTGGTGCGCGGCCAGATCCTGTCGCTGCGCGAGCAGGAATTCATGGTGGCAGCGGAAGCTACGGGTCTGAAGGTCAGGCGGCGCATCTTCCGGCATCTGGTGCCGAACGTCATGCCGCAGCTGATCGTATCCGCTACCGCAGGTCTGGGCAGCGTCATCCTGACCGAAAGCACGCTGTCGTTCCTGGGACTGGGCGTAAAGCATCCGCTGGCAACCTGGGGCACGATGATCAACTCCGTGACCTCGACCAATGAGAATATGATCCGCTTCACCTACATCTGGGTGCCGGTCGGACTGTTGATCTGCCTGACGGTGGTTGCTTTCAACTTCGTTGGCGACGGTCTGCGCGATGCTTTCGACCCGAAGATGAAGCGCTGAGGGAGGTGCGTTCGATGTTCAGCAAGAATAAAAAGGAAAAGAATTCCGCCTATATTTCGGCGCGCGAATCCGGACGGATCTCTCGCTTCAATCGAAAGGTCACCCGCCGGCTGGAGCATCGCCGCGAAAGCGCGGTTCACGATCCGAGTCTCTACACGACGCAGATGCGCGACAATAAAAACGTGGTCGAGTTTGACAACGTCTGCACCTATTTTTTCACCGACGTCGGCACCGTAAAGGCCGTGGACGGCGTGAGCTTTGATATTCCGCGCCACGCCACGGTGGGCGTGGTGGGGGAATCTGGCTGCGGCAAATCTGTGACCAGCCTGTCGCTGATGCAGCTGCTCCAACGCCCCAGCGGCCAGACGGTCGGCGGCGAGATACGCTTTAACATCGGCGATGGCAAGGCATACAACATCGTCAACACGCCCACGGCGCTGATGCAGGATATTCGCGGCAGCAAGATCTCGATGATCTTCCAGGAGCCGATGACCTCGCTCAATCCGGTTTTTCGTATCGGCGACCAGGTGGATGAGGTAACCCGCCTGCACAATCCGGAAATGTCCGCAGAGGCCGTCAAGGCACGTACGCTGGAAATGCTGGATCTGGTCGGCATCGCCAACAAGGAAGGCGTGTATAAAATGTACCCGCACGAGCTGTCCGGCGGCATGCGGCAGCGCGTGATGATCGCCATCGCGCTGGCCTGTTCGCCCACGCTGATCATCGCGGACGAGCCGACCACGGCGCTGGATGTGACCATTCAGGCGCAGATACTGGATCTGCTGCAAAATCTGAAGGATAAACTCAATTCGTCCATCATGCTCATCACCCACGATCTGGGCGTGGTAGCGGGCATGGCCGATTATGTGGTCGTGATGTACGCCGGCCGCGTGGTCGAAAAGGGCACGGCGGAGGATATTTTCCATCATCCGGCGCATCCGTATACCATCGGCCTGATGAAGTCCAAACCCGTGGTGGGCAAAAAGGTGGATGAGCTGTACAACATTCCCGGCAGCGTGCCCAATCCGGTCAATATGCCGAATTACTGCTATTTCAGGGATCGCTGCGAAATGCAGTGCGAACGCTGCAGCGGCAAATACCCGCCAGAGATTCGCATCAACGATACACATGTAGTATCCTGCTATCGCTATTATGATAACGGCGAGGTACTGGGCTATCCCAAATCTGTGAATGTGGAGGAACTGTGATCATGGAAAACAAAGTACGCGATGCTTACACGGCCTCCGGATTCGACGGCGCGGAGCGCGACCCGCAGTATCTGCTGGTTGTCAAAAACCTGAAGAAATACTTTCCGATCAAGTCCAGCTTTTTCAAGATGACGGTCGGCAACGTGAAGGCCGTAGATGGCGCTTCCTTTAAGATCAAACGCGGCACCACGATGGGTCTGGTGGGTGAATCCGGCTGCGGAAAGTCCACCATCGGCCGTACGATACTGCGCCTTCAGGACAAGACTGACGGCGAGGTCTACTTCAACGGCCGCGAGATATTCTCGCTCTCCAAGGCGGAGCTGCGCAAGGAGCGCCCGAATATCCAGATCATTTTCCAGGATCCGTATTCCAGCCTTTCGCCCCGTCTGCCCATCGGCGAGATCATCGGCGAGGCTGTGCGCGAGCACAACATCGTGCCGGAAAATGAATTTGACGATTATATTACCCGCGTCATGGAGGCCTGCGGCCTGCCGGCATATTATAAGAGCCGCTATCCGCATGAGTTTTCCGGCGGCCAGCGCCAGCGCATCTGCATCGCGCGCGCGCTCGCTCTCAATCCGGAATTCATACTTTGCGACGAGCCGGTATCCGCGCTGGACGTCTCCATTCAGGCGCAGATCATCAACCTGCTGCGTGATCTTCAGAAGCAGTTTGGGCTGACCTACCTGTTCATCTCGCACGACCTGTCCGTCGTAGAGCACATTTCCGACACGGTCGGCGTGATGTATCTGGGCAACATGGTGGAATTCGCGCCGACGGAAAAGCTCTATTCCAGGCCGATGCATCCCTATACGCAGGCGCTGTTTTCGGCGATCCCCGTGCCGGATCCGGACTACAAGATGGAGCGCATCATCCTTGAGGGCAGTATCCCTTCGCCCGCAAATCCGCCCGCAGGCTGCAAATTCCATACCCGCTGCAGGAAGTGTATGGAGGTCTGCAAGCACTTTGCGCCGGATTTCAACGAGCTTGAACCGGAGCACTTCTGTGCCTGCCATCTCTACAATACGCCTGAGCGCCAGCGCGAGCTGGAGCAGCAGCTCGGAAAATGAAGCGCCGCAAATTTGAGGACGATGGCCGCACCATCGCCAACATGAACGTGGAGGGCTTTTCGTGGTATCGCCCAGAGGATAACGCGGAAGAAAAGAACCCGCGGCCGGAGCTGAGCCGCAGTCAGGCACGCGCCGCAATGGGCGGCATACTCAAGGCTGCGCTGCTCATCAGCGCTATATTCGCGGCTGGATACTTTCTGTTTTTGCTGTTTTGCGACCGCGTGTGGTTTAATTAGCAAAGACAAGCAACGCGCCCGATGGATTTTTGCAAAAATCCATCGGGCGCGTTGGGCTTCCAAAAAACAACTACAGCTGCAAACGCATCAGCTCAAGATCTATATACCGGCCATCAATTCTCATGAAGCCATTGAAGCGGCCGATGCTCTCGAAACCATACTTGCGATACAGGGAAATCGCACGCGCGTTGTCGCAACGCACCTCGAGTGATAATATCTCCAGCCGTGCCGTTTCGCGTGCAAAACGAATGATCTCTCCAAACAGGCGCGTGCCAATTATGCCTTTCAGTCTGGCTGTTTTTTCAGATAAATGGAATCGAGCAGCGCCGTGCCGCTCTTCGTTTTAAACACGCGGCTGCGGAATTCGCGTATGGCCTCCGCGCTGCACCCCGATTCATCTGCATTCACCAGGAAGTCGGCTTCCAGCAGGATCTGATAGTCCATACCGTCCACATTATTGTAGCTGTGGTGATGCGTTACCAGATAGATGATGCGCGCCTTCACCGCTTCGGGCAGCTCAAATTCCGCCAGGAACGGAACCAGCAGTGCCTCGCTTTCCGCTTCCTGATGCTTTCCGGCGGCGCTGCCATACTTTTCGCGGCAGAACGGGCAGGAAATATCGTGCACGATGGCCGTAAGCTCCAGCGTGCGCTGCGTCTCGGCATCGAGGCCCTCAAGGCGGCCGATGCTTTCCGCATAGGCGTAGACCTTGAGAAAATGCGCCACATCCTTTTTATTGCCGCGATAATAATCGATCATCTTTGCGATCAGGCGTTCCTTCATCTCGATCCACTCCTTATCATCTGTCGTTTCAAGGGAAAGAAAGCACGCTTCACTATGGAGTTTCCGAAACGCTCTCCAAACCGGGATCAGGCAGCAGCGGCGACAGCATGCAGATTTCGCCGCTCAGCGATTCAAGCTGTTCACCCTCCACGCGGAAGCCGACCGCCCCGATCTGCTTGAGCTGACAAAGCGCGTTCACCATCGCATAGATCAGCAGGTGCTCCTCATCCTGACTCAGGTTCTGGCAATGCGCATAGAAGCCTGCGGAAAGGTTCACGGTGGCGACGCGCCCATCGAGCGATATGCCCAGGATATCCTCAGGTTCAATGCCCGTGGGAAATACGGAATGCGCGCCCTCGACCTCCGGATCGCCGGATGCGATCATCTCGCGCAATATGCTTAGCGCCGAGCAGGACGCCGCCTGCGACATCGGCGCCTCGATCTGGGTAAGGCCGCCGCCGTCGTTCGCATAGTAGAATTTCGCGCTGCCGCCGATCAGCGATGCAAGATCATCGCGATGGAGCACGCCGTCTGAAAGCACGCTCTCGGCGCTGACGGACGCGGGCACGCCGTCGATCAGCACGCGCACAGCCGCTGTTTCCGGATAGAACGAGAGCAGCGTAAGCGCCGCGCTGCCATACAGCTGCCACGGCTCAATGCCTGCAAACGCCAGATAATTGGAAAGCGTGGCGCTGAAATTCAGCGTAATCATGCGTTCGCCCGCGCCGCTCACGCTGACGACAGGCAATTCAAGCAGATAATCCGCGCCGCTGGGAATGGGGGAATAGCAGCACTGGTGCACGTCCGGACCATCCATCAGCGCATTCAGCACGGCATTCAGGCAGTTTTCTGCATCGAAGCTGAGCGTCCGCGTTTCCGGCAGAAAATAGCCGCCGGTCAGACACGGAAAATAGAGCACGATGCTGCGGTTGATGCTGCCGGTCTCGGCGCTGAAGCGCTCCGCCTCGGATTGTATCTGCGCATAGGCGGCGGAAACGCTCGAGATCTGCTGCGTGAAAGCGCCCAGCGGCAGCGAGCGCACGGCGTAGCTCTGTCCGCCGATCAGCAGGTTCACCGCCTGCACCTCGTCGAGCCCGAGCAATGTATTGGCAATGGAAACGCACAGCTGGAAACACTCCGCTTCGCTCAGGTTGGCGGCCATTTCAACCGACAGATCGACCGTCACGACGCCGCTGCCAAATTCAATACCGGTGAGCACGCCGTCGAATGCGACGGGGCGAAACCGGCTCACGGCGCTGCTGCCGAGTAGCTCACCCAGCACGCTTTCGATCAGACTTCCGTTCTTCGCCACACTGATATGGCGGGTAACGCTGCTGAGCTCGGCTTCATTCTCGGATGCATAGTACAGCGTGACCTCACGGCTCTGCACGGCGGTATTATCGCCCAGAATCTGTTCATCCTCGGGCGGCAGGCTCACCGGGAGCGCCGCAGAATCCATCTGCTCGGCGCGCGCCGTCAGCGACAGCATCAGCGCAAGCAGCAGCAGGCGGCTGATTCGCTTTTTCAAAACCTCACCTCCGGATACGCGCTACGGCGCAGACTGTATCGGCAATTCAATTTCAAATGTAGTGCCCTTGCCCTCGGTGCTGACAGCGGTAATGCTGCCGCCGTGCAGCTGCACGATCTGCTTAACGATGGAAAGCCCAAGTCCGGTGCCTCCGGTGGCGCGGGAGCGCGCCTTGTCCACGCGGTAGAAGCGGTCAAATATGTGGGGCAGATCCTCCGCAGGGATGCCGATGCCGGTATCGCTGATGCGAATGATCGCCTTTTTGCCCGCGCGCGTCAGGCTGGTCTCCACCTCGCCGCCGCGCGGCGTGTATTTAATGGCGTTGTCGATAACGTTGTAAACGACCTGCTGGAGCTTGAGCGCGTCGCCGCGGATCGAAATCTCCTCGCGCGCTTCCAGGTTGATTTCAATACCGTTTTCGCGCGCCAGCGGCAGCAGGCGCTTCACCTGCTCGTCCAGAAGCGCGTTCAGGCTGATCTCGGCAAGGTTGAGCTTCATGCCGCCGCTGTCGATGTTGACCAGCGTCAGCAGATCGGACACGATGCGGTTCAGCCGGTCGATCTCCTTATTTACGTCGCCAAGAAAATCCTTGGTCATCGCCGGATCCACCGGATCCTGATACAGCAGCGTTTCGATCAGGATCTTCATCGTGCTCAGCGGCGTTTTCAGCTCGTGCGAAGCGTTTGAAACGAACTGGCTTCGCGTAATATCCAGCGCCTCGATCTTCTCGGACATCGAGTTGAACGCGCGCGCCAGCTCCGAAAACTCATTGTTGCCGCGCACATTTACGCGAGCTGAAAGATCGCCGCCGGTCATTTTGCGAATGCCCTCGCTGAGCTCGCCGATGGGGCGCGTGAACGTGCGCATGACGCTCATGCTGACGATCAGCACCAGCGCCGCCACGATGATCAGCCACAGCAATACCTTCAGCTGGATGCCATGCAGGCTTTCGTATATTTCCTGCACGGCGGATACATACACCACAGCGCCCGCACGCTCGCCGCTGTAATTTACGGCATGCGCGTACAGTCCGCTCATGGAATTGACGTTTTCATAGAAATTCAGCGCCGATTTTAACCAGAAATTGCCGCTGACGCCCGTATCATAGAAACCGTAATCGCTCACCGCGCCGCTAAGCACATTGCTGATCTCGCTGCTGAGAAAGCGCCGGCCGTTCATGGCGGAGGCGGTATCCAGCTGAACCACGCCGTTGTTATCCACGATGAGTACGCGGCCCGCATTCTCGCTTGCCGTGCTGTGCGAAATCTGGAGCAGCGTATCAACGTCAAGCGAGACCAGAGCTTCACCAAGCTGATCCGACAGCGTTTCGGCAATTCTCTGGTCGTCACGCACGCGCTGCGTAAAGAGATATTCGCCCACCAGCTGAACGAGCGAAACGGCTACGGCGGTGAAAGCCACCACCGTGATCAGCAGGTAGGCAAATAGTATCTTCCAGCGTATGGAGCTGATATGCTTTTTAATCCTTGTCAGTAAAATAGTAGCCAACTCCCCACTTGGTGAAGATGTATTCCGGCTGGCTGGGAGTCTTTTCGATCTTCTCGCGCAGGCGGCGGATATGCACGTCTACGGTGCGCAGATCGCCCAGATAATCGTATTTCCAGATGGTTTCAAGCAGGCTTTCGCGCGAAAAAACCTTGCCGCGATTGGTCACGAAGAGCTGCAGCAGGTCAAACTCCTTCGCCGTAAGGTTCACCTCGCGGCCACCCACGGTTACGCTGCGGTTATTCATATTCAGCTGCATATCGCGCACGCTGATGATGCGCTGGCCGGATTCACGCTGCGTCATGGCGGTGCGGCGGAAAATGGTCTTGATGCGCGCCTTGACTTCCAGAATGTTGAAAGGCTTGGTCATATAATCGTCCGCACCGTACTCGAGGCCGAGGATCTTGTCCATATCGTCGCCCTTGGCGGTAAGCATGATGATCGGCACATTGCTGCGCTCGCGAATGCGCTGGCACACCTCTATGCCGTCCAGCTTGGGCAGCATCACGTCCAGCAGGATCAGATCATACTGGCCGGAAAAAAACTTGGATACGGCTTCCTCGCCGTCCTGCGCAGAATCGGTCTCATAGCCGTCCTGCTCCAAAGAATATTTCAAACCCTTTACGATCAGGGGCTCGTCGTCCACGATCAATATCTTTTTTGCCACTTTGCGACCTCCAGAAACGTATTCGCCGATATAACCTTTATATAAACATTACAGGTTCATGATTTCGTCAACTTTATTATACACGACCGGGAACAGGATTGCAAGCTCCGACGTCAAATTGTTAGAAATTTCTGAGCGCCGCTGTACAAACCCCGCCCAAGATGCTATAATAGAACTGTAATGCGACTTGATACACGGCTGTTCGCGGTGTTTTCTTCATAAGTTTATTGCAATATTTTTAACCGGAGGTTGCCATACCATGCGCAGAAAGCTGACCGCGCTGCTTGTATTCCTGATTATTGCCCTGCTCGCGCCGAGCGCGCTGGCCGCGCCCCAAGATTACGATGCGGCAGCTCCGCAGTCGCTCACGGCGGATCAGCTCTATGCCGAAGCGGCGATCCTGATAGACGCCGATTCAGGCCATGTTTTTTTTGCCAAGAACGAGCATCAGCGCGTAAACCCGGCCAGCACCACCAAGATTCTTACGCTTCTGCTGGGGCTGGAGAGCGGCATCCCGCTCGATCAGCAAATCGCGATCCCGCAGGCTGCCTCCAGTGTGCCCAGCGACAGCACGCTAATTCCGGTGTTTCCCGGCGAAACGATGTCCTTCGGTGACCTGCTGCTGGGCTTCCACCTGGCCTCGGGCAATGACGGCGCGAACGCCGTAGCGGTGCTGGTTTCCGGCTCGGTAGACAGCTTTGTGGCGCTGATGAACAGCCGCGCATCTGAGATCGGCTGCACGGAAACGCATTTTGCCAATCCGCATGGCTATACCAACGAAAACCATTACACCACGGCCTACGATATGGCGCTGATCACGCGCGAGGCCATGAAAAACGAGCAGTTTCGCAGGATCGTCGGCACCACCAACGCCACGATCACCGTCAACGAGCGCGGCGAGCTGAAGCTGGCCTGCAAGCACTCGATCATGTTCTCCGGCTCCAGCTATTATTACGACGGCTGCATCGGCGTCAAGAGCGGCACCACCAGCGCCGCCGGCAACTGCTATGTCGGCGCGGCGGAGCGCAACGGTGCGACGCTCATCAGCGCCGTGTTCAAATGTGCCGAGGATGAGCAGCGCTGGCTGGATACGGCGCATCTGTTCGACTATGGCTGGACGCGCTATCGCGCCTTCACGCTGGATCAGATGTACGCTGTGGCCGGTTCGCGCATCGCCAGCTTCGTCGTTTCCAACGCCAGCCAGGATGACCCCATGGGCGGACGGCTTGAGCTGGAGCTCGCGCAGATCAGCCAATCCAACTATCTGCGCATGGTAGAAACGGACGATGACGATGCGATCACCGCCGCCGTGAACGACTTCATCGCGCATACGCGCGTGGAGGTAGTGCATGATCTGACCGCGCCGATCTCCAAGGGCGAAATCATCGGCAATTTCAGCTATTATGACACTGCCACCGGCAGCGAGGTCACAGCCAGGCTCGTGGCAAACCGCGATGTGGCACAGCAGGAGGTCAAGGCGTCGCTTACGGATTATCTGCCGTTCCTGAAGCTGTTCGAAAACAAGCTGTTTGTCGCGCTGCTGATCGTGCTGCTGGTGCTGCTGGTGCTGATTATCATGCTGATCGCCAGCCGCAGAGCCGCGCGCCAGCGCAGGCGCAAACGCATCTACGAACAGCGCCGCAACGAATATCTGCGCCGCCGCGCCGCTTCATCCGGGCGAAAGAATAAATAAAAATCGACGGATGTGAATAAATCCCTCCAGACACACCGAGAATGCGTTGTAAAAGGAGGGATTTGTTTTGCTGGATCATCTAAAGCGCGCGCCGCGCCGCATCGGCGGCTTCATCAGGAGAAATCGCGGAAGGATCGCCTATTACGCAGCGCTTGCGCTGGTGCTGTGCGCAATCGCACTGGCTGCGGAGCAGTACCGCAGTACTTCGGCAGATCGTTCGCAGACGGCGGCCGCACAGGGCGCTGCGGCGACACAGGCGCCGGAAGCGGAAGCCGTCGTCGAGCTTCCAGATGGTGCGCAGCTGCTGCGCGGCTTTGATTCGCAGCCGGTATGGAACACGGCGCTGGGCTTCTGGGAAATACATCAGGCCTCGGATTATCGCCTTGAGAATAATCGCGTAGCGTGCGTCTATGCGGGCGTGGTTTCAGAGGTCGGCGCAAGCGGACGGCTGGGCGGCTTTGTGACTGTGGACAGCGGCTGGCTGCGCATCGTGTACGCCTCCGTCACGCCGGATACAGATATTGTTCCGGGTCGACAGCTCGAGGCGGGCGAGTGCTTTGCCACGGCGGACGCCTCGCTTCCCGCAGAGGAGGGGATGGGTGCGCATTTGCACATCGAGTGTCAGCTCAATGGTAATCTAAGCGATTTCGAGGCGCTGATCGGCAAAAATGAACACGCATATAATTGACGGAAAGCAATTTCATGGTATAATGTTGAATGGATTCTAAAGGATCTGTCAGCCGGCCGGCGAAGGTTTGCAAGCCGCAGGCTGGCAGTCGCGATAAATGAGAAACCGGAGCTTGGACAGCGGAGGAAGAGTACGAATGGCAAGGCTGTGGGTGCGTATCATCGAAAAACATCGCATAGCGCGGCAGGCGACGGCGCCGTGCACGCCGTCCGGCGCGGTGGAAGCGCTGGCGGAGGTCTGCCATGATTTTGACATTCCCTGTCCGCTCTGGCTGCACAAGCAGGAGCATGAATTCGAGGCCTTCCGGCACACGGCGTTTCTGCCGGAGCATTTTATGGAGGACGTGCCGTTCGACCGGCTCGAAATAGAGTATCTGGACGATACCGGCAAAAAGCGCAGGAGCAACGATCCGCGAAATCAGTTCGACGGCTTTTAGGAGATACAAAACACTATGAAGAAAAGGGATTGGCTCAATCTGCCGAACGCGCTGACGACGATCCGCATACTGCTCGTGCCCGCGCTGCTGATCGTTTTTTTCAAGACACGGCAGCTGGGCACGCCTGTGCAGCTATGTCTGATACTGGCGGCGGGGCTCACGGATTGTCTGGATGGCTTTTTTGCGCGCAGGTGCGGTTGTGTGACAAATCTGGGCAAGGTGCTGGATCCAATCGCGGATAAGCTGATGACGGCCGCGGTGGTGTTCTGCCTGGCGTGGATGGGCGTGATCGGCTGGTATGTGCTGGCGATTGTGACTGTAAAGGAAGCGTACATGGGCGTCGGCGCTGCGCTGTGCCTGAAGCATAAGATCGAGGTGGCCTCAGATATCTATGGCAAGATCGCTACGGTGATCTTCTATCCGGCGGTACTGCTGGCCTGGCCGTGGCATGGACAGCCCGCGCTTGTCGGAATCGGGCGCGTTCTGATGTACATATCGGTGGCGCTGTCGCTGCTGGCGGCGGTGCATTATACGCTGGAATCGCTGAAAAGAAAGCGCGAGCTCGGCGCATAGACCTACAAAGGCATGGGGGAATTACGATTGAGCGCGGATACAAAACGCTCGGCGGCCGTAATGGCGGCATTGGCAGAGCTCTATCCGGACGCGCGTCCGGAGCTTAATTTCACAAATCCATTTGAAACGCTGATCGCCACGATCCTGTCTGCACAATGTACGGACAAGCGCGTCAATCTGGTCACGGCGCGGCTTTTTCCAGTGTACCCGGATGCAAAGGCCATGGCTGCGCTCGAACCCGAGCAGCTGGAGCCGCTGATCCGTGAATGCGGGCTGTATCACAGCAAGGCCAGGAACATCGTCGCCGCATGTCGGGCACTGGTTGAGCGCTACGACGGACAGGTGCCCGATGATCGCGAAAAACTGATGGCTCTGCCGGGCGTAGGGCAGAAAACGGCCGGCGTCGTGCTGATGGCGGCGTTTGGCGATCCGCAGATTCCAGTAGATACGCACGTATTTCGCGTGAGTCGGCGCATCGGCTTGGCGGATGAAAATACGCCGCAGAAGGTAGAAAAGCAGCTTCAGGCCGTTATTCCGCGCGATATGTGGACATTTGCCCATCATCTGCTGATATGGCACGGCAGGCGCGTCTGTCATGCCCAAAAGCCAAATTGTGCGATTTGCCCGCTGGATAACGGGCTGTGCTACCACTGCGTAGATAAATAAGGAGAATAAAGCATGGCGTTATTTGTTGATGTTGTCGATATTTCAGTCAAGGCGGGGGATGGCGGCAACGGCTGCGTATCCTTCCACCGCGAAAAATATGTAATGGCGGGCGGCCCGGACGGCGGCGACGGCGGGCGCGGCGGCGACGTGATTTTCAGCGCCACCAACCGCATGCACACGCTGATGGATTTCCGCTATCACCGTAAGTTTGCCGCCGGAAACGGCGAAGACGGCGCGTCCAACCGCAAGAGCGGAAAAAACGGCGCGAACGTGGTCATTGAGGTGCCGCCGGGAACGGTAGTGCGCGATAAGAAGAGCGGCAAGGTGCTGCTGGATCTGTATGCTGCCGGGGTTGAAAAGGCGCTGTGCCGGGGTGGACGCGGCGGCTTTGGCAACCAGCATTTCGCAACGCCCACGCGGCAGGCGCCGCAGTTCGCCAAGCCGGGCGAGCGCCGCGAAAGGATGGACGTGACGCTGGAGCTGAAATCCATCGCGGACGTGGGGCTGGTCGGCTTCCCAAACGTGGGCAAATCCACGATATTGTCCGTGGTCACGGCCGCACGCCCGAAGATCGCCAATTATCATTTCACGACGCTCCAGCCGAACCTCGGTATCGTCAAGCAGGATGGTTTCTCCTTCGTGCTGGCGGACATTCCCGGCCTCGTGGAGGGCGCGAGCGAGGGCGTTGGCCTCGGGCACGCATTCCTGCGCCATGTAGAACGCACGCGCATGCTGCTGCATGTGGTGGATATTTCGGGCTGCGAGGGACGCGATCCGCTCCAGGATTACGACGCCATTGAGCGCGAGCTCGAGAATTACGGCGATCTGAAGGATCGCCCGCGCATCGTGGTGGCCAACAAGATGGATCTGCCCGGCGCAGAGGAAAACCTCATGCGGCTGCACGAAAAGCTCGCCGGCAGCGACATCCAGATTTACGCCGTTTCAGCAGCGACGCACCAGAATTTTGAAGAGCTGATGCGCGCGACCGTCAAGCTGCTCAAGACCTGCCCCGAGGTGGAGCCCTTCGAAGAGGAAGAGCCGTTTGACTTCGATCTGGGTGCTGCCGAAAGCGGCTTTGAGATCAAGCGCAATGGCGATACCTTCTACCTGACCGGCGCGTCCATCGACCATCTGGTCGCCTCGGTCAATTTCGGTAACGAGGATTCGATCAATTACTTCCACCGCACGCTGCGGCGGCTGGGCGTAATCGACGCGCTGCGCGCGCAGGGCGCTAATGAGGGCAGCACTGTCGTAATCGACGAAATGGAATTCGATTTTGTGGAATAAACGGAGGATATTACAATGACGGCAAAACAGCGTGCGGCGCTCCGCGCAATGTGCAATACCATGGAACCCGTGCTCCAGATTGGCAAGGATGGCATCAGCGACCGGCTGGTCAAGCAGTGCTGGGATGCGCTGGAAGCGCGCGAGCTGATCAAGGTGACCGTGCTTCGAACCGCGCCCTATACCGCGAGAGAGGCCTGCGACGCGCTCTGTGAGCGCGTGCATGCGGAGCCGGTGCAGGTCATCGGCAGCAAATTCAGCATCTATCGCCAGGCGCGCAAGGATTCCAAGCTCCGCCTGGAGGATCTGTAATCACAGCCGGCGCAAAAAAGCCGAATGCGATTGGGAGCAATACGGCTCATCTGACCGTTTCGACTCGCACTCTTGCTACAAAGAACACCCCGAAGGTTCGATGACCTTCGGGGTGTTCTCTATAAAGTACAGAAATTAGCAAAATATGCCGGCGTTCCTTGTTCTGATGCCTTATTCCGCTTCCTCTTCAATACACTTGATCTTCAGCGTTTCAAGCTGCTCAGGCCGCACGTCCGCAGGCGTTTCCATCATCAGGCAGTTGGCGCTGGTGGCCTTCGGGAAGGCGATGATGTCGCGCAGGCTGTCGGAATCCGTCAGCAGCATCACGAGACGGTCTATGCCGAACGCCAGGCCGCCGTGCGGCGGCGCGCCGTATTTGAAAGCGTCCAGCAGGAAGCCGAAGCGGTGCTGCGCTTCCTCGTCGGACAGGCCGATCATTTCGAACATCTGCGCCTGCATGTCCGCACGGTGGATACGGATGGAGCCGGACGCCAGCTCGATGCCGTTCATCACCAGGTCATAGGCACGGGAGCGCACCTTTTCCTTGTCGGTATCCAGATAGCAGTTGTCCTCGGAATACCAGCTGGTGAATGGATGATGTGCGGCCACATAGCGTTCTTCCTCCTCGCTGTACTCAAACAGCGGGAATTCCGTGACCCAGAACAGGTTGTACTTATTATGGTCGATCAGGCCGTGGCGCTTGGCCAGCTCGCAGCGCAGCGCACCCAGCGACTGCCATACCACGCTCTTCTTGTCCGCCCCAAAGAAGATGATGTCGCCGGGCTCGGCGTGCATGGTCTCGCGCACAGTCTCGATCATTTCCGGCGTCATGAATTTATTGAACGAGGACTTCACATTGCCGTCTGCGGTAAAGGTCATATGCGGCAAGCCCTTGGCGCGGTAGGTCTTAACGAATTCGGCGTAGCCGTCGATCTCCTTGCGCGTCATGGCTGCCAGCCCTTTGGCATTGATGGCCTCCACGCGGCCGCCGTTTTCAATGGCGCTGTCAAACACGCCAAAGCCGCAGCCCCGCAGCTTGTCCGTAAGATCCACCAGCTTCATTTCAAAGCGGGTATCCGGCTTATCGGAGCCGTAGTTTTCCATGGCGTGCTGCCAGGTCATGCGCGGCAGGGGCAGCTGGAGATCGATGCCCTTGACCTCCTTGAAGATACGGGCAAAGATGTGCTCGACCACGGCATAAATATCCTCTTCATCAATGAAGGACATTTCGATGTCGCACTGCGTAAATTCCGGCTGACGGTCTGCGCGGTTGTCCTCATCGCGGAAGCAGCGGGCGATCTGATAATACTTGTCGAAGCCGGCCAGCATCAGCAGCTGCTTATAAATCTGGGGGCTCTGCGGCAGCGCGTAGAACGTGCCGGGATGCTGGCGGCTGGGCACCAGGAAATCGCGCGCGCCCTCGGGCGTAGATTTGGACAGGATCGGCGTTTCGACCTCGGTAAAGCCCCATTCGTCAAGCGCCGTGCGGATGCAGTTGACCACGCGGCTGCGCATGCGCAGCTTGTCCTGCATGGACGGGCGGCGCAGATCCAGATAGCGGTATTTCAGGCGCACCAGCTCATTTTCAGAGGCCTTGTCATCGATGTAGATAGGCGGGGTCTCGGATTTATTCAGCAGCACTGCATCGCGCACCACGACCTCGATCTCGCCGGTCTTCATGTCGCGGTTGATGGCGCTTTCGTCGCGCAGGCGCACGTCGCCCAGCGCCGTCACCACATATTCGCTGCGCAGGCTCTGCGCCAGCGCCAGCATTTCAGGGGAGCAGTCGGCGCTGTCGAACACCAGCTGCACCAGTCCCTCGCGGTCGCGCAGCCATACGAACACCACGCCGCCAAGGTCGCGCGTGCGCTGCACCCAGCCGGACAGATGCACCGTCTGACCGGCCATTTCGCGGGTCAGTAGACCGCAGTAATGATCTCTCTTGTGTGAAAGCATTTTGTTTTCCTCCTGCTATTATTTCTTCGCAAGCGCGCCCACGATCTCGCCGCGCGCAATTTCGGTCTCCGCGCTGTTTTCCATATCGCGCAGCTTCACGACGCCCTTTTCGATCTCGTCGCCCGCGATCACGATGACCTTCTTCACGCCAAGCTTGTTGGCATACTTGAACTGCGCCTTCATGCTGCGCGCCGCATGATCCATATCGGCCTTCAGGCCCGCCTGACGCAGCTCGCTGACCAGCTTCACGCCTTCCAGCCGCGCCTCATCGCCCAGCGTAACGACGAATGCGTCGTACAGCTCGGGCGCAGCGGGCGCGACCCCGCGCTGATCCTGTACCATCAGCATGCGCTCAATACCCATGCCAAAGCCCATACCGGGCGTATCGGGGCCGCCAAGCTCCTTGACCAGTCCGTCGTAGCGGCCGCCGCCGCAGACGGTCAGATTGCCCTGCGGGGTTTCGGTAATGATCTCAAACACCGTCTTGGTATAATAATCCAGGCCGCGCACGATGCGGGGATCGATCTCGTAGGCAATGCCCAGCGCCGCAAGGTACTGCTTCAGCTTTTCGAAGTGCGCGCTGCATTCAGGGCAGAGGTTATCCAGCATGGCGGGCGCATCGGTCAGCTTGTCGACGTCCTCCTTGCAGTCCAGAATGCGCAGCGGATTGCGCTCGAAGCGCTCCTGGCAGGTCTTGCAGAGCGTGCCGAGCTTCGGCTCAAGGTATGCGCGCAGCTTTTCCAGATACGCCTTGCGGCATTCCGGACAGCCGATGGAATTGATCGAGAGCTTCAGATCGCCGATGCCGTTTGCCTCCAGCATGCGAATGGCCAGCTGAATGATCTCGGCATCCAGCGATGCGTCCTTCGCACCGAACACCTCCACGCCGTTCTGGTGGAACTGGCGCAGGCGGCCGGACTGCGGTTTTTCATAACGGAAGCAGGGACAGGCGCTGTAATAGAGCTTGCAGGGCAGGGTATCGAACAAATGTGCCTCGATGAATGCGCGCGCTGCTCCCGCCGTACCCTCGGGCTTGAGGGTAATGGAGCGGTGTCCCTTGTCCTCAAAGGTATACATTTCCTTCTGAACCACGTCCGTCGAATCGCCCACGCCGCGCTGGAACAGCTCGGTGTGCTCGAATACCGGCGTGCGGATTTCGCGATAACCGGCTTCGGCGCAGATGCGGCGCATATTCTCGTCGATCATCTGCCACCTGTATGCGTCCCGGGGCAGCATATCCAGCGTGCCCTTGGGTGCCTGTGTCAGCATAAAAAAACCTCCCCATGTAAAATAAAAATCCCCGTCCCAGTTGAAGTAGGGGCGAAGGATCGCGGTGCCACCCTGCTTGGATCGACAGCCGCGGATGCGGCATGAAAGGATCCATCTCGGCCGTCCGGTATCGTGGACGAGACGCCGCCTTACAGCGGCTGCTCATGGATGTCCTTCGGCGGCGGAACCACGCGGGCGCTTTCAGCCAGGGGCGACCCTCTCTTTGGCGCGTTGCCGGCGCTTACTCTTCCAATCCTCGCAGAATGCAACTATTCGTATATCGGAATTATAGCTTTGCGGCGAAGCGTTGTCAATATGTTTCGCAAACTTAATCCGAATGCGGTTTGCACGGCGCGCCCGTATTGTATAATATAGGTAACATGGAGGATGATGCAGCATGACCGACAGGCTCTATTATGAAAACGCTTACCTGACGGCCTTCGACGCGCAGGTAACGCAGGTATCGGCACGGGACGGACGGCAGATCGTCACGCTCGACCGCTCGGCGTTTTACCCGACCTCGGGCGGCCAGCCCTTTGACACCGGCACGTTGAACGGCGCGCGCGTAACCGACGTATTCGTGGACGCGCGGGGCGAGGTATGGCATGAAACGGACGGCGCGTTCGCCGTGGGCGAGAATGTGCACGGCGAGATCGACTGGCTGCGGCGCTTTGACCACATGCAGCAGCATGCCGCGGATCACATGATCGCTGGAGCGATCTGGCGCATGCTCGGCGGCGTGACCATCGGCCTGCACGAGAGCGGCGATATCTCCACCATCGATGTGCAGATGCCCGACGGCCGCACGCGCCTGACGGCGGAAGAGATCGCGCGCGTGGAGTGGGATGTGAACCGGCATATCCAGCGGGATGTGCCCATTCGCTGCTGGTTTCCGGCGCCCGACGAGCTGGCGGCGCTGCTGCTGCGCAAGAAGCCTACGGTGGAAACGCATGTGCGCGTGGTCGCCATCGGCGACGATGAAATGGTGGCCTGCGGCGGTACGCATCCATCCTCGGCCGGTCAGCTCGGTCTGGTGAAGATCCTGTCGGCGCTTCCGGCGCGCGGCAAGGTGCGCGTGGGCTTCGTTGCGGGCGAGCGCGCGCTCAGGGATTATTTCACCTGCTTCAACGCCGCGCATGCGGCGGCGCAGCAGTTCTCATCTGGCGTGGATAAGCTGGAGGGAAACGTAGCTCTGCTCAGGCAGCGGCTGGAATGCGCGGAGAACGAGCTGCGCAAACTGCGCCGCGAGCGCATGCTGACCCAGCTGGACGCCTTGCTGGCAGAGGCCGAGCCGCTGGCATGCGGAGCGCGCCTGGTCGCGCGCTTTATCGACGGCGATATGGCGCTGGTAAAGGAATGCGCGTCGAAGCTGATCGAGCGGCCGGATATTGTGGCGCTGCTGGGCGTAAGAACCGATCGGCAGACGATGTACGTCTTCGGCAGGTCGGACAATGTGAATATCAACATGGGCGCGCTGCTGAGCGAAGCGGCACGGGCGTTGGGCGGCAAGGGCGGCGGCCGGCCAGATTTTGCGCAGGGCGGCGGCCCCGAGGGCATGCTGGCATTCGCCGCAAAACTGCTTAAGGAGCGATTGACATGATCCCAGAATTCAAGGCAGCGCTGTTTGACATGGACGGCACGCTGCTGGCCACGATGCGCTACTGGCGGCTGACGACCATCGAGGTACTGCTGGCGCACGATATTATTCCAACGCCGGAGATCATGGCGCGGGTGTTTGACACATCCAGCCGCAAACTGACCCGCGAAGTGTTCGACAAAAACGGCCTGAGCAGCATCGGCCAGATGGAGCTGATACGCGAAATGGAGGGCTATATGCGCCGCCGTTACCTGAATGACGCGCACGTTAAGGCAGGTGTTCCGGAATATCTTGAAAAGCTGGCGCACGCCTGCATACCGATGTGCGTGGCTACGGGCTCGCCGCGCGAATTTGCGCACGACGGCCTTGAGCGGCTGGGACTGGTGCACTATTTTAAATTCATTACAGATGGCTATGAATATGGCATGGACAAGCATGAGAGCGCCTATTTTGAGCTGATGGCAGAGAAGCTGGGTGTGAAAACAGGGGAGATGTGCGTATTTGAGGACGCGCCCTATTCCATTCGCGCAGCCAAATCGGCGGGTTGTCCGGTGATCGCAATTCGCGACCGGATGCAGCAAAGAAAATGGCCGGAGCTTGAAGCCATGGCAAACCACGTTATCGATGATTTTACAGAGCTTCTATAAGGATCCTCGGCGTGCTCCAATGAAGCCTGCCGGCCCGCAGAATTTCTGCTTTGCTGATCCCTGTGCTTCAAAAGTGTGAGCAGGCCAAACGGCCTGCTCACACTTTCCGTCATATGAAGCCTTTTTCCTTTTCAGAGCCGATGAAGATGGTCTCGCCGTAGCCCGTCAGGCTTTTGAGATTATCGCGAATGGCGCGCGGAAACAGGTTACGACCCGCGACCTCGCTCAGCGGGATCCACTCTGTGCCGAGCTGGAAGCGATCGGTCTCTGTGGGAGCAAGGCGATTGCCGCTGATCAGGCGGCAGAGAAAGATAAAGTAGATTTTGTGACACTGTCCATCGTCGCGGCTACAGGAAATGCGCTCGTATATGCCCGAGAGGCGCAGCGGCTTGACAGCATAGCCGGTTTCCTCCAGCAGCTCGCGGCGCACCGTTTCGGTGAGCATTTCACCCGTGCGCTGGCCGCCGCCCGGCAGGGTATAGTATTCGCCGAAGCGCGACTGGCAGCGGTTCACCAGCAGCTTGCCATTGTTGATGACGATGGCCTTGGCGGAATTGCGTGCAGACAAGGTCGAATCCCATCCCTTCGTCCTGTGAGAGTAAATATATATGGATTATAGCCGATTTTCCTCAAAAAGGCAAGACGCTCAATGCAGTTTGCACCAGCATGCGAAAAGCAGCCGGTAAAAATGTTAAGATATGTTAAGGATATAAGAATTAAATGTTGTTTGATTGATTCTTGACCGTCAGGCTGTTAAAATGTACATATACAGGATTATATGTCCTGAGGTATGAAATTTTTATGCGGGAGGATGCATCCATATGGCAGTTCCAGTCATTATGCCGCGACAGGGTAACACTGTCGAGAGCTGTATCATCAATGAATTCAAGAAACATCCCGGCGACAAGGTCGAAGTGGGCGACGTGCTCTTCACCTACGAGACCGACAAGGCCGCCTTCGAAGAGGAAGCCAAGGTAGCGGGCACGCTGCTGGCCAACTTCTTCGAGGAGGGCGACGATGTGCCCTGCCTGCTGAACGTATGCGTTATCGGCAACCCTGGCGAGGACTTTGAAAAGTTCCGTCCGACCGAGAACGGCAATCCCGAGGTAGCTGAATCCGCCGCGCCCGCGGCTGCCGCCGCTGCAGCTCCTGCCGCAGCCCCCGCTGCGCGCGCCTACAAGGGCAACGCCAAGCCGGTCATCATGCCGCGTCAGGGCAATACGGTTGAGAGCTGCATCATCAATGAATTCAAGAAGCAGCCCGGCGACAAGGTCGAAGTGGGCGACGTGCTCTTTACCTACGAAACCGACAAGGCCGCCTTTGAAGAAAAGGCCGAATTCGCAGGCACGCTGCTGGCCAACTTCTTCGAGGAGGGCGACGATGTGCCCTGCCTGTACAACGTCTGCGTGATCGGTGAGCCGGGCGATGACTTCGAGCAGTTCCGTCCGACCGAGAACGGCAATCCCGAGATCGGCGAAGCGCCGGTGGAGGCTGCTGCCGCACCCGCCGCTGAAATGGCCGAGCCCGCCGTGATGGTCGGCAAGATCAAGATTTCCCCGCGCGCCAAGGCGCTGGCCGAGAAGAAGCACGCCGACCTTTCCCAGGCCGTGCCCACCGGTCCCGATGGCCGCGTGATCGAGCGCGACGTGCAGGCGCTGATTGACGCCGGCAAGCTGGTCGGCGCTGCTGCTCCGGCAGCCGAATCCAAGGCCGAGCCTGCGCCCGCCGCTGCAGTCGAGCTGGGCGTCCCCTGCGACGACAGCTACACCGAGCCGATGACCAACATCCGCAAGGTAATCGCGCGCTCGATGGTCGCTTCCCTGACCAACATGGCGCAGCTGACCCACAACATCTCCTACGACGCCACCGAGATCAAGGCGGCGCGCGCGCTGTACAAGGCCAAGGGCGAAGCCTTCGGCATGGACAAGATCTCCATCAACGACATCATCATGTACGTCGTGGCGCGCACGCTGACGATGCCCGAGCATCGCGCAATGAACGCCAACCTGATCGACGACGGCAAGACGATGAAGTATTTCCGCGGTGTGCATCTGGGCATGGCTGTGGATACCGAACGCGGCCTGATGGTGCCCACCATCTTCAACGCCGACAAGATGAGCCTCAAGCAGCTTTCCGATACTGCCAAGAAACTGGCGAAGGATTGCAAGGAGGGCAAGATCAGCCCCGATTACCTCAGTGGCGCTTCCTTCACCGTTTCCAACATCGGCTCTCTGGGCATTGAATCCTTCACGCCCGTCGTGAACCCGCCGCAGACCGGTATTCTGGGCGTATGTGCCATGAAGGACGCCTTCAAGCTGGTCAACGGCGAGATCAAGGTGTACCCGAGCATGAACCTGTCGCTGAGCTATGACCACCGTGCGATGGACGGCACGCCGGCCTCCAAGTTCCTGCGCGATCTGAAGAACAACCTGGAGAACTTCAACCTGATCCTGGCCAAGGGCTGAGAGACGGCTACAAACGAGTAAATAATAAAAGGAGAGCGAATTACCATGTCCAAGCAGCTTTTCGTAGATCCGAATGAGATGCGCAAGCCCGGATATATTCATTTCGAGGATATTCCGTGCAATCAGTATCAAAAGACCGTAAAGGACGAGCTCGGCAATTTCACCACGGAAGAGTTTCTGAACATCTACCGCGACATGCTGACCCTGCGCGAGTTCGAAACCATGATCAACGAGATCAAGATCAACGGCAAGTACAACGGCGTTGCCTATAACCATCCCGGCCCGGCACATCTGTCCATCGGCCAGGAAGCCGCCGCTGTCGGCCAGGCCTTCCATCTGGATGTGAACGACATCATTTTCGGCTCCCACCGCGCCCATTCCGATATTCTTGCCAAGGGTCTTTCCGCCATTGAAAAGCTCAGCGATGACGAGCTGATGGAGGTCATGAAGAACTTCCTGGGCGGCAAGACGCTGGCTGTGGTAGAAAAGTTTGAACATGCCACCATCAAGGATCTGGCCATCGACTTCCTGCTCTATGGCGCCATGGCGGAGATCTTTGCCCGCGAGACCGGCTTCAACCGCGGCCTCGGCGGCTCCATGCACACCTTCTTCACGCCCTTCGGCATCTATCCGAACAACGCCATCGTCGGCGGCTCCGGCACCATCGCGATGGGCGCCGCGCTGTATAAGCGCGTGAATCGCAAGGGCGGCGTCGTAGTCGCCAACATCGGTGACGGCTCTCTGGGCCGCGGCCCCGTGCTGGAAGCGCTGAACATGGCGGGCATGGGTCAGCTGACCGAGCTGTGGAGCGACGAGATGAAGGGCGGCCTGCCGGTCATCTTCAATATCAACAACAACCAGTACGGCATGGGCGGCCAGACCCGCGGCGAGACCATGGGCTATGACTTCCCGGCGCGTATGGGCGCAGGCTTTAACCCCAATCAGCTCAATGCCGAGCGCGTAGACGGCTTCAACCCGCTGGCCGTGATCGAGGCTTATAGCCGCAAGAAGAAGATCGCCGAATCCGGCAAGGGTCCGGTGCTGCTCGACGTCGTGACCTACCGCTTCTGCGGCCATTCTCCGTCGGATTCCTCTTCCTACCGCACGCCGGAGGAGATCGAAGCCTGGAAGGCGCAGGATCCGATCCCGGCCTATCGCAAGCAGCTGCTTGAGGCGGGCGTCGCCACCGAGGAACAGCTGGACAAGATCGTGGAG
>CAKUOX010000011.1 GCA_934670175.1 uncultured Clostridia bacterium
TTACGGCGTTTCACTCATTTCTATTCTGACTTCTCTTTTCCTCTTCGCTCTCGCTGTATCGTTTTCAAGGATCGCTCGTTACCGCTTGACTCGCTCTCGCTCGCGGCAACAGATTATATTATAGCAACTCTTCCGTTTTCTGTCAATAGGTTTTTGTAAGTTTTTATACCTTTAACAACACAACGGTTTTCCTGTCACAAACGGCTGTATCTGGTGCTCCTTCAGCGCCTCCGAAGCGCTTTCCGGTATCATTTCAAAGCGCGCGACGCAGGATCTCGGCTTTCCGTCCGGGCTGTCCTGGCAGAACGGCACGAAGTAAATATGCTTCATGCTCATCAGCAGTCCGATGTTTTTGGCGGCGATCGCCAGCGCGTCATTGGTCGAAACGGCAATCAGCACCGGCCGTTCATTGCGCAGATGCGACTTCATTGCCAGGGTGACCGGCGTATCGCAGACGCCATTGGCCAGCTTCGCCAGCGAATTACCGGTACACGGCGCGATCACCAGCAGATCCAACAGCTTTTTGGGGCCGATCGGTTCGGCCTGTGTGATACTATTTATAATCTTCCTGCCAGAGATCTCCTCGAATATCTCGACCGCTTCCCGCGCCGGATAGAATCGCGTGTCCAGCGCGCAGGCGTTAAAGGACATGATCGGGAAAAGCTCCGCACCCGCCGCTTTCAACGCGCGCCATGCCTCAAAAGCCGGCTTAAAGGTACAAAACGAGCCCGTCATCGCGCAGCCGATACGTGCGCCTTCGAGGTTAAATTTCTGTTCTGCCATATTCATGCATCCTCCTCCCATCTCAGGACTGCGTTATAGAGCGCCCGCGCGGCGCTTATCGGACAATAACGTCCAGGCAGCCCCGGCTCTCGGCGCGCTTCAAAATTTAACAATTTGGCTGCTTCAAGATCGACACCGTAGGGCGGGCTTGCCAGATCCACGATCAGCGCATGCGGCTTAAGCCACGCCATTTCTTCAGCGCCGACCACCGCTGTCGGCGGCGTGGAAAACACGAGCGCGCAATCCCTCAGCGCTTCCGCCGTCTCCTCGCGCGGCCATGCCTTCGCACCGATCCCCTCGATCGCGCCGCGCTTTTTCCTACTGCCCGATACGACGTGCACCTCCGCGCCCAGATTCAAAAGAATATCCGTAAGCGCCTGCCCGATGCGGCCGTAGCCGACCACAGCGCAGCGTAGGCCGCACATGCGCTGCGGATGACTGCGTACAACTGAAGCGACCGCCGATTCAGCCGTGAGCCACGCATTTTCACGCAGCAGCCGTTCATCCGCCCACAGATCGACCCATTTCAGATCCGGCCTGCGCGCCTTCTCATCCGGAAATTTCGGCCCACAGAGCAGCATGACGCTGCCAGATGAAACGCGCGACAGGATCGCTTCCGCGCTCATTTCGCCCCGATGCATCGGCCATTTCATCGGCCAGTTCGTCAGCACCGCGCCGCAGCGCCCGATCTCAGCCAGGTCGTCCGTTTCCCCATGCAGAAAGCCTTTCGCGCTCCTGCCGCTCTCCTGAAGCATACTGGCGAGGTGTGCAAAGCGCACATCACCGCCGACAACTGCATAATCCATATCGCATCCCGCCTTTCCTGCAATGCTATGCGCGCGACAGCCAAAACGTGAAGGATTGTGCCGATGCCGACATATAAGAATTGTCGACGTCTCCTTGTAGGAGCCGCCGACCCGCAAAACTCCGGTTTTGCTAATTCTGATCCTTTAAGAATTGTCGGCGCCTCTTTGTGAGAGCCGCCGACCCGCAAAACTCCGGTTTTGCTAAATTCTGATCCTTTAAGAATTGTCGGCGCCTCTTTGTGAGAGCCGCTGACCCGCAAAACTCCGGTTTTGCTGATTCTGATTTCAAACCATAACCACCCGTCAAACGGGTGGTTCCCGTCAAACGGGTGGTTCTCTGTTTCGCTTCACTCAACTGCCTGAGGCATTAAAAACCCGAGCCGCCATGCGGCGGCTCGGGCAGGAAGGATCACCGATATTATTCGGCGATGGTGCAGTGCATGAAGTACTTGTAGCCCAGGGGGTTGGAGTAGAAGCCCTGCACGCTGTCATCCAGCATATAAAGGTCGGTGTAGAAGTACAGCGGCACGATGCAGCCGGTGGACATCAGCTGATCCTCAGCCATATGCATCAGCTGATAGCGGACGGTGTTATCGGTGCAGCCCTTGATCAGGCTGATCAGCACGTCGTAGGTCTCAGCCCAGGTGCCGTTTTCAACCTTCACATCGTAGCCCAGTCCGGTCAGGTCCAGGTTGTACATGTGCAGGTTGGCGTGATCGCCGCGGCCAAACTGAGCGTCGTTGTTGCCGGAATTGGTCGTCCACATATCCAGGAAGCAGATCGGATCGTTGTAGTCGGCCAGCCAGCCATTACGCGCCATGCCGTAATCGCCGTTCTTACGGGTGTTCAGGAAGGTGTTCCATTCCTGGTTGGTCAGGGTCATGTTGATGCCGGCACCGGCCACAGCGCCCTGCAGGTATTCACCGATCGCCTTGTGAGCATCGGAGGTGTTGTACAGGTACTCGATGGACGGAGCGTTGGTGAAGGTCTGAGTCGCCTCGTCGAAGTCATAATACTTCTTCAGGGTCTCGATGGCCTCCGCCCAGTTGGCGTCATAGGCCTCAGCCGCGGTGTTCCAGTAGCCAACGTATTCGTCAGAGGAGCCAGCGTTCTTGTAGAACTCGCTGCCGTCGGCATCGGTCATGCCCATGGCCACGAAGGAAGACGCGGGAACCTGACCGCCCTGGGTGATCTCGTCCACAATGTAGTTGCGGTCGAACATCAGGCCGATGGCGCGACGGATTTCAGCATTGGCAGCCTCAGCTTCTTCGCCGGTCAGCGTGCTGTCAGCGGGCAGCAGGCTCACGTTGACGTTGAAGATGGTGTAGTAGGTGCCGATCTGGCCAGCGATGTGGAACTCGGTGGGATACTCTTCCTTCAGAGCGGGGATCTCGTTGGTCGGCACGTCGTCGATCAGCTGCCATTCGCCGTTCTTGAAGTTGGAGAGCATGTTGTTCGCATCGTCGGACAGGTAGAACTCCAGCGTTTCCATGGTGACGGAATCAGCATCATGGTAGGCGGGATTCTTGGTCAGGGTAATCTTGGAGTTGTGCTCCCAGCCAGTCATGGTGTACGGGCCGTTGGAGATATAGGTGGACGGATCAGTTGCCCAGGCTTCGTTGGCAACGACATCCTCGCGTACCGGGAAGTAGCACGGGAAGGCCAGCAGCTCGTTCCAGTAGGCAACGGCGTTGTTCAGGGTCACTTCCAGGGTCTTGTCATCGATCGCGGTGACGGCCAGATCATCCGGATAGCCCTTCACGACTTCGAACATATAGCCATAGTCGGCACCCAGCGTGCTGGAGGCAGCGCGCTTCCACGCGAATTCGAAATCACCGGCGGTGACAGGCTGGCCGTCAGACCAGGTCAGGCCGTCCTTCAGCGTGTAGGTGTAGGTGACGGTGCCATCTTCATTGGCAACGCCCTCGGGCAGTTCGGTCGCGCTGTCGGCAACGATCTCGAGCACGCCGTCGTTATTCAGCGCCCAGGTGGACAGACCGGAGAACAGGTGCGCAGTCAGCGTCGCGCCGTCCACGGCAGAGTTCAGTGCCGGGTCAATCGTATCAGGTTCAGAAGCGATGCAAACAGCCATGGAGCTGCCTTCCACAACGGGAGCAGCCTCAGTGGAAGCCTCGGCGTTCTCCTCGGCGGGCGCTTCAGTCGCTTCCTCTACGGGAGCCTCGGTTGCTTCCTCAGCGGGAGCCTCAGTTGCTTCCTCAGCGGGAGCCTCGGTCGCTTCCTCAGCGGGCGCTTCGGTCGCTTCCTCTACGGGAGCTTCGGTAGCTTCCTCGGCGGGAGCTTCAGTAGCTTCCTCTACGGGAGCCTCGGTCGCTTCGACCTTAGCTTCCTGCTTGCTGCACGCAGTCAGACCGATGGCGAACATGGCCAGAACCAGCAGCAGTGCCAGAACCTTCTTCATTTTTCTTCCTCCCTTGCAGTATAACTGCGAATATATTCAAAAATGTGCCTGCACATCTTTGAAACAAAATTAGTTGATCTCCTTCACGCGGTGGCAGGCCACGAAATGGCCGGGCTCCACCTCGTTAAAGGGCGGCATGGACTGCGCGCACGCCTCGGTGGCGTAGCGGCAGCGCGTGCGGAACGGACAGCCGGTGGGCGCGTTCAGCGGGCTGGGAATATCGCCGCTGAGCACGATGCGCTTGTTGGCGCGCGCCGCCTTCGGATCCGGCAGCGGCACAGCCGACAGCAGCGACTGCGAATACGGATGCAGCGGATGGTTGTAGATTTCATCCGCACTCGCCAGCTCCACCATCTTGCCCAGGTACATCACGGCGATGCGATCGGAAATATGGCGCACCACCAGCAGATCGTGGGCAATGAACAGGTAGGTCAGATCCAGCTTATCCTGCAGGTCGTCGAACATATTGATGACCTGCGCCTGAATGGACACGTCCAGCGCCGATACCGGTTCATCGCAAACGATGAACTGCGGGTTCACCGCGAGCGCGCGGGCAATGCCGATGCGCTGGCGCTGACCGCCGGAAAATTCGTGCGCATAGCGCGAAGCGTGCTCGGAATTCAGCCCGACGTAGCCCAGCAGCTCCAGAATGCGCTCCTCGCGTTCCTTTTTATTGGCGCACAGGTGATGCACATCCAGCGGTTCGCCCACGATGTCTGAAACCGTCATGCGCGGATTCAGCGAGGAATAGGGATCCTGGAACACCATGGCGGCCTTCTTGCGGAATTCCGAAATGTCCTCCCTGGTCTTAATGAGCTTGCCGTCGAACCAGACCTGCCCCGCCGTAGGCTTATACAGATGCAGTATCGTACGGCCGACCGTCGTCTTGCCGCAGCCGGATTCGCCCACCAGACCGAGCGTTTCACCGCGCCTGATGGAGAAGGACACATCGTCCACCGCCTTGAGCGGCTTCGTGCGGAAAAAGCCCATGTTGATGTCGAAATATTCCTTCAGGCCTTCGACCCGAACCAGCGTATTATTATCAGACATCCTCTTCACCGCCTTCCGGCCTGATCGTGCCATCCTCGACACCCTGCTTGACGTTCATCCAGCAGGCGGCATAATGGCAGGGGTTGATCACCATGCGCTCGGCGCGCTGCGTAAGGCAGATCTTCATCGCCGCATCGCAGCGGGGCGCGAACGGACAGCCCGCCGGCATGTTCAGCAGGTCGATCGGCGTGCCGGTGATCGGCTCCAGGCGCTGGTCGTTATTGGCGACCGTGGGGATGGAGCGCATCAGACCCTTGGTGTATTCGTGGTGCGGATTATAAAAGATCTCATCCGCCGTACCCTGTTCACAGATGCCGCCGGCGTACATCACGATCACCTCGTCACACATCTGCGCCACAACGCCCAGATCATGCGTAATCATGATGATGGCCATGCCCAGCTGCTTTTGCAGATCGCGCATCAGATCCAGAATCTGCGCCTGAATGGTGACGTCCAGCGCCGTGGTCGGCTCGTCCGCGATCAGGATATCCGGCTCGCAGGCCAGCGCCATGGCGATCATCACGCGCTGACGCATGCCGCCGGAGAGCTCGAACGGATACTGGCGCAGGCGCTTTTCCGGCTCGTTTACGTTGACCAGCCGCAGCATCTCCAGGGCGCGCGCCTTTGCCTCGGCGCGGTTGCGCTTCGTGTGCAGCAACATGGCTTCCATCAGCTGGTGGCCGATGGTATAGGTCGGATTCAGAGAGGTCATCGGATCCTGAAAGATGATGGAAATGCGATTGCCGCGCACCGTACGCATCACCTTTTCGCCCGCACCCACCAGCTCCTGGCCATCGAGCTTCACGCTGCCGCCGATGATCTTGCCGGTCGGCGCCAGAATCTGCATGATGGAATACGCCGTGACCGATTTGCCGCTGCCGGATTCGCCCACGATGCCCAGCACCTTGCCGTGATCCAGCTGGAAGGATACGCCGTCCACCGCCTTCACTTCACCCGCGTCGGTGAAGAACGAAGTGCGCAGGTCTTTAACTTCAAGCAATGCCATTGTTCATTCCTCCCCTTTCATCAGGCGTTCAGCTTCGGGTCAAACGCATCGCGCAGACCATCGCCAAACAGATTCAGCGAGAGCACGATCAGGCAGATCACCACGGCAGGAATGACCAGCCGGTAAGGATAGGAATTGATGCCATTGAGCGCATCGGAGGCCAGCGAGCCCAGCGAGGGCATCGGCGCGTTGACGCCCAGTCCCAGGAAGGACAGGAAGCTCTCCGTAAAAATAGCGTTGGGGATCTGCAGCGCCGTGGAAATGATGACCACGGAAATGCAGTTCGGCAGCAGATGCTTGCGGATGATCCAGCCGCCCTTCGCGCCGGTCGCCTGCGCTGCAAGCACATATTCCTGTTCGCGCAGCGAAAGGATCTGGCCGCGGATCAGGCGCGCCATGCTGACCCAGTAGAGCAGGCCGAACACGATGAACATCGAAATAATGTTGGAACCGATCTTTTCGAGGATCGTACCCTCCACATTGAGCACCTGCCCCAGCACCACCGCCAGCAGGATGATCACCAGCGTATCCGGCAGTGAGTAGATGATGTCCACGATGCGCATGATGATGATGTCCACCTTGCCGCCGCAGTAGCCCGAGATGGAGCCGACGGTCATGCCGATAATCAGCACGATGATGGACGCGAAGAAGCCGACCGCCAGCGAAATGCGCGTGCCATAGACCACGCGGATGAAATAATCGCGGCCGTGCGCATCGGTGCCGAAGATGTGCGGGAACAGCTTTTCGCCCGCTTCGATACGCTTGAGCTCGGTCTTGCCCCAGGTAAAGGGCGCGAGGTTGTTGTAGGAGCTGTCCACGGGCTTGCCGGGCGTCACGCCCAGCATCTTATCGTAGGAATACGGCCAGAAATAGGGCAGGACGATGCACGCCAGCGTGATGATGACGATCATCAGCAGGCTGACCGCCGCCACCTTGTTTTTCATCAGGCGCTTTACGCCGTCGCGAAAGAAGGTGGAGGAGGGGCGCATGTGGGAAATGTATTCCTTTTCCTGCGCCGTTGCCGGACGGAACATATCCGGATCCTGCTGGAGGCTGAAAAACTTCTTTGCATTAAACATCGCTTTCTTCGCCCCCCTGTCATTCAAACTCGATGCGCGGATCGACAACCTTGTAGAGTATGTCGGTCACGAGATTCAGTATCACGATCAGCGACGCCAGGAAAATGGTGGTGCCCATGATCATGGTGTAATCACGGTTGGTAATGCTGGAAACGAACTGGCGGCCGATGCCCGGCACGGCGAAGATCTGCTCTACGACCATGGAACCGGTCACGATGAAGGCCAGCATCGGACCGAAATAGGTGATCACCGGAATCAGCGAATTCTTCAGCGCGTGGCCGAAGATAACGCGGCTGCCCGGCACGCCCTTGGCGCGCGCGGTGCGGATATAATCCTGCCCCAGCACATCCAGCATGGAGGAACGGGTCAGGCGCGTGATGTACGCCATCGGATACAGCCCCAGCGTGATGATGGGCAGAACCAGACCCTTGCCGGTGCTGCCGTTGGCGGGCAGCCACCCCAGCTGCACGGAAAATACAATCAGCAGCAGCGAGCCCATGATGAACGAGGGCATGGACACGAACGCCGTGGTGATGACCATGATGACCTTATCGATCACGCGGTTACGCCGCAGCGCCGCAATCGCGCCCAGCACGATGCCGCAGACTGCCGCGCCGCACGCCGCGATCAGGCCCAGGCGCGCGGAAGTGCGCATGCCGTCCAGAATGACGTCGATCACGTTGCGGCCGCGCAGCTTCAGCGACGGGCCGAAATCAAACTTGGTCACAATATCGCGCAGGTAAGTCCAGTACTGCTCCATCAGCGGCTTATCCAGGCCGTACTTGGCCTCAAGCGCCGCCTGCGCCGCCTCTGAAACGGCCTTCTCGCCCACGAACGGGCCGCCCGGCACGGCGTGCATCACAAAAAAGGTAATGGTGATGACGATCCAGATCGTCAGGATCGCCAGCAGCACGCGCTTTAAAATATAGAACATATTCTTGGAACTCATCTGCTATCAAGCCACCTTATACGATAACCGGCCCTCCTGCGTACTTCAAAAGCACAATACCAGAGCCGGTATGTTGTCCTAATTATACAATTCAATGTACACACTTATAAGTTTCAAACGGTTTACTCTATGTTTCATTTCTGTGAAAAGTGTCGACCAGCGGTTATCGCTGATCGGCACCTTCATAACATTTGCCTCCGCCCCGCGTCACTGCATGCGCTCGGGGTAATACTTCACATGCGCCGCCTCGATCCAGGCGTTCAGCTGATCGTCGTAGGCCGTCTGCTTCGCACTTTCCAGCGTCTGACTGCGCAGCGTATCCTGCACCTGTTCAAACGCGACCGCACCCTCGGGCACATTGCCCACATATTGCAGAATTGCCACGCCGCCATCCATGCGCACCAGACCCGAGACCTCCCCCTCGGACTTGAGCGCCATGGCCGCAGAGGCCATTTCTGCCGGCCAGAGCGGCGAATCCTTGGCAACATAATAGCCCGCGGCGCGCAGCAGCGGATCCTGCATGCCCTCATCCGCGCCGATCTGCTCGATCAGCGACTCAAAATCCGCGCCGTTTTTGATCTCATCCAGCGCTGCCTGCGCGCGCACCTCCACCGGCGCGTACAGCTCGTCCAGCCTCGCCTGCGCCGTCTCGTCGGCCTCGCCGTTCGCCAGCGCTTCGCGCAGCTCCATCGCCTCGATCATCGCATCCTGATTGTCAAAGCCGATCAGCAGCATGCGCACCGCGCGATAGCCCGGCAGATTGTACACGATGGTCTCGCCGTTCATCTGCGCGGATTCATAATCGTCCGGATAGGCCGTAAAGCTCTGCTGCTGCTCGGCGACCAGCTCGTCGTAGGCCGCGCGCACCTGCGCGTCATCCACGGTCACGTCCTTCGTGAGCGCGTCGAACAGCTTGCGCTTCCACCAGCCGCTCTCGATCTCGCTGCGGGTAGACGCCAGCGTCACGCCCTCGTCCTCCTGAAGGTAGGCCTTGGCAGCGCCGTTGGCCTCCTCCGCCGTCATGCCGCTGGTATCCAGCAGCTGTTTGTAAAAGTCAAGCTGTGCCTGATAGCTTTCCTCCGCCTCAGCCTCGATGGCGGCCTTATCCGCGTCGGTCAGCTCGTACAGCCCCATCTCGCGCGCGTGGCGCTCCGATATGCGCTCGCTCACCAGGTTTTCAAGCACCTCGCTGAGCACGCTGCCGCCGACCTCCTCCTCGGCAAAGCCGCTGAAGATCAGCCCCGTCATCTGCGCGCTGTACGCCTCGGCCACCTCGCCACTGAGTACGCTGCCGCCGTCGTATTCCGCGACCACCACGTCGCCATCCGCAGACAGGGAGGACTCAATGCCGTGCTCAATATCATCCTCGCCCAGCAGTATGCTCATGTCCCCCGCTGCCTCGTCGCCGCCTGCCAGCGCATCCAGCGCCTCGCGCTCCGCGTCGGTCAGGCCATCGTCGATCTGCGCGGTAGGTGCGGGCGTGACGACCAAGATCGCCGCATCCGTCTGCGCCTCGTCTTCTGACGGCGCACCCTGCCGCGCGATCAGCCAGCCGCCCGCGCCGCCCAATGCCAGCGCCAGCACCAGCATCACGCAGGCAAACGCCAGATTGATCTTCTTTCTGCCGCGCCTGGGCGCTGCCGGTGCGGCGCTGCGGGGCGCGTTTTCGCGATCGTCCGCCGTTTCCTGCATCTCCACACTGACGGCCTCGGGCGCAGTGCTCTCCTCGGCCGGCTGCGCTGCCTCCGGCTCGTTCTGCTTATTCTGAATATTCTCAGCCGCCGCGTGGCGGCCGATCTTTACGTTTTTCTCGCTGCTTTCACCCATGGAAACAGACCTCCTGACGGACTTTGGCGCACGGTTCAGTGCTCCGATAATATTATACCACAAATTCTCGCGCCATGGCCGACAAAAACGGTTTCGACACAGCAAAATTGATCGTCCGTCATAATTCGATCAAATTCGTTTATTGCTTGCGCTGAACGCGCGGAAGGGCTATAATGATCCTAACGCATATAAATATGAAGGGAGCCGTGGATCGCCTTGGCGCTGATGCACATTGACACCTATTCCGAATCGCTGCGGCGCGCCGTGCGCATGGACGTCATCCTGCCCGACCGCCGCGGCGGCTTTTGCCCGCCGTGGAAAACGCTGTACCTGCTGCACGGCATGACCGACGATCACAGCATGTGGCAGCGCCGCAGCGCCATCGAGCGCTATGCCGACGAGGCGGGACTTGCCGTAATCATGCCCGATACGGGGCTGAAATGGTACACCGACACCGCCTGGGGCGAGTGCTATTTCAGCTATATCGCCGATGAACTGCCGCAGATCATGGAGCGCATGCTGCCGGGGCTGTCGCGCCGCCGCGCAGATCGCTATATCGCCGGTCTGTCCATGGGCGGCTACGGCGCGCTGAAGTGCGCGCTTTCGCGCCCCGAGCACTTTTCGATGGCGGCCGCGCTTTCCGGCGCGGTGGATGTGGCGGAGCTGGCGGCGCAGAACGCGCTGACGGAGGATGCGCATTACTGGCCGGACATTTTCGGCCCCGTCGAGCAGATCACAGATTCCGAAAACGACCTGTTTGCACTGGCGCAGCGCTGCGCCGGCCCGCGCCCAAAGCTCTTCATGTGGTGCGGCACGGAGGACTTCCTGTATGATATGAACCTGCGCATGCGCGATCACCTGCGCGCGCTGGGCTACGATCTGGATTATCGCGAATCGTCCGGCGACCATCAGTGGCAATACTGGGATCGCGAAATTCAATCCGTCGTCGCGTGGATACTGGCAAACGGGGAGGCGAACGCATGTCACTGATCCAGATGAGCTTCTTTTCGGAGGCGCTGAACCGCATGACCAGCGCAAATATCATTCTGCCGACGCCGCGGCGGGCAAGTGCGCCGCTCAGGGACGTGCCGGTGCTGTACCTGCTGCACGGCATGGGCGACGATCACACCGCATGGCTGCGCAAGACGGGCATCGAGCGCTATGCGCTGGACGCAGGGCTGGCGGTCGTAATGCCCGACGGCGGCCTCAGCTGCTACGAAAACATGGCGCACGGCGAGCGCTTCCGCGACCATATGGAAAACGAGCTGCCGACGCTGATGCGCGCGTGCTTTCCGATAAGCGATGCGCGCGAAAAGAGCTTCATCGCGGGCTGCTCCATGGGCGGTCACGGCGCGCTGAAAATGGCGCTGCGGCACCCCGAGCGCTATTGCGCCGTGGGCTGCTTCTCGGGCGCGCATCTGGAATACCGTCCCGACGCCAGAACGAACCGCGAGATGCTCGCGCGCGTCTATGACGATGGGCTGGAGGCCGCCGACGCGCGCGTCATTGCCGATGCCCGCCGCGTTCGCGACGGCGCATGCCCGCTGCTCATTTATCACAGCTGCGGCGATGATGATCTGCTGCTCGAAAGCGCCCTGCAGACGCGCAGCTTCTTCGGCGCGCTGAGCGGCGGCGCGATCGATTACCGCTTCGAGCTGCTGCCTGGCCGCCACGACTGGCGGCAATGGGACGCGGCGCTGGAAAAATTCATCGCCGCGCTTGATCTTCCCGCGCCGGCCGAGCGGTGCATGTGATTTATTTTCACCTTCCGGCATAGAATGCTTCACCGGGAGGTGTTTTTTATCGCCATGAAAACCATCCGCGTGCGCAAAAGCCGCCCGAGCGCGCTGGCGCTCGCCCTGGCTCTGATGCTGACCATGCTGCTGGTCTATCTGGTCTCACTTACCGACGCGCGGCCCGAGGCGTCCAGCGCGGACGCGCGCGCCATCATATCCGATTCGGTTCGGCTCGACGGACTTGAAACCTGCTTTATCAGCGACGGCGAATTCCCCACCGCCCTCGAAGCGCGCATACGCGCCGCGCAATGCGCCGCACGCGGCGGCGCCGGACTGGTGCTCTGCCGCGACGGCAGATACATCGTCGCCCGCGACGCCGTAAACGACACGCAGGACGCCGCGGCGCTGCGGCTGGGCGCGGGCGGCGTCACGCTTCAGCTGCGCGGCCAGTCGAGCGACATCGCCGCCGTATCGGAAGCCGTCGCCTTTCTGCGGGCGCAGGCAACGGAAACCGGCGCACTTGCGGCGGCGCTGGAAAGCGGTGAAACGGATCGCAGATCCGTTCAGGCGCTCATCGCCGTCTATCAGACGCGCGGGCGCGCGGCAGCGGAGGCCATGTCCGCCATCAGCAGCGGCGGCGCGCTGACCAGCCGCATCACCCAGGCGGTCTATGCGGATCTATCGCGCCTGGACAACGCGGCGGAAAACCCCGACGCAGGCAAAATCAGGCTGATCCACGCCGGCGCCTGCCGGGAATGGATCAGTCTGATCGAAGATATGCGCGCCGCACAGTCCTGAAAGCAGAATGCTCACATCAGCTTTTTGGAGATCTTGCGGACGCGATTTTCCAGATTGTCCAGCTCCGCCTCGGCCTGACCCAGCCGCTGGCGGAGGCGGGCAATGCCCTCCTGAAAATGTACAAATTCGCCCCTGAGTTCATCAAAGAGCGCCAGTGCTTCGCCGCTGCGCTTTTCCAGCTCGTAGCTGCGAAAGCCCATTTGCAGGCTCGTGAGCAGCGCGCACAGCGTTGATGGGCCGGAGATCAGCACGCGGTATTTGCCCTGCATGCGCTCGATCAGCCCGCCGATGCGCGCTACTGCCGCGTACAGCCCCTCCGACGGCAGGAACATTACGGCAAAATCCACCGTCTGCGGCGGCTGAATGTATTTGTCGGAAATCAGCTTCGCCTGTTCCATCACCGCGCGCTCGAGCTGTTTTGCACATCGTTCGCGCGCCGCCGTATCATCTGAAGCCTCGGCCTCTGCCAGGCGCAGATAATCCTCCTGCGGGAATTTGGAGTCGATCGGCAGCAGCACCGCCTCGCGGTCGCGCGCGGGCAGCTTCAGCGCAAATTCCACGCGCGTGGCCGAGCCCGCCGGTATCTGCGCGTTTTCGATATACTGCTCGGGCGAAAACATCTGCGAAAGCACGTTTCCCAGCAGTACTTCGCCCCACACGCCGCGCGTTTTGACGTTGCCAAGCACCTTTTTCAGATCCGTCACATTATCGGCAAGCTCGCGCATTTCGCCCAGACCCCGATGCACATCCGCCAGCTGGCCGTTGACCACGCGGAAGGATTCGCTCAGCCGGCTGTCCAGCTTTTCGCCCACCGTGCGGCGCATTTCTGCCAGCTTCTCATCGTTGGTGCGCGTGAGCGCATCCATGCGCGCCTCAAGCGCGCCGCTCATGCCCGCCATCTGCCGCGCGCTTTCGCTCACGGCGCGGCTCAGCCGTTCCACGCGCTCAGCCTGCGCCTCGCCGTCGCGGCGCAGCTGGGCAAGCATCCGCGCCCGTTCGCGGCGCGACCTGCTTCCCTGCGCGATCAGCAGCACCGCAGCGGCGAGCAGCACGAACAGCAGCGCCGCAGCGATCATGATCGTGTAATTCTGATCCACTTCGCCAGTCACGCCCCGTTACATGCGCTCCGGCGCTTCCAGACCGATCAGCTCCAGCGCCTTGGCGATCGTTTGCCGCGCGGCGCGGGTCAGCATTAGCCTGGCCGCGCGCACGCCCATATCGTCCACCATGACCTTGCGCTCATAATAGAACTTGTTGTACGCCTGCGCCAGATCCACGCTGAAGCGCGTGACCATCGAGGGCTCGTTCTTCTGCAACGCGGCTCTGAGCACTTCGGGGAACTGCTCGAGCAGGCGCACCACATCCTGTGCCTCGGGATCGGCCAGTGCAGTAAAGTCCGGCTTCGCATCGCATTCCCCCGCCTTGCGCAGCACGGAGCAGCAGCGCGCATGGGTATACATCACATACGGGCCGGTCTCGCCATCGAAATTCAGCGCGCGATCCCAGTAGAAATCGATGTCCTTGATGCGGTTGTTGTACAGCACGAAGAACACCACCGCGCCCACGCCCACCTGGCGCGCCACGGCGTTCTTGTTTTCCAGCTCGGGGCTCTTCTCCTCAATGATCCTGCGCGCCTTGGAAATGGCCGTGTAGAGCAGATCCTCCAGATAGACGACGCGCCCCTCGCGGGTAGAAAGCGTCTGGCTCTCAAAGGAAACCATGCCGAAGGCCACATGCTCGCAGTTCTTATACCAGTCATAGCCCATCAGCTCCAGCACCTTGAACAGCTGCCGGAAGTGCAGATCCTGCTGATACGCCACCACATAGAGCGACTTGTCGAAATGATAGGTATCCTGGCGATATTTCGCAGCCGCCAGATCGCGGGTGATGTACAGCGTCGCACCATCCGAACGCAGGATCAGCGCCGGCGGCATGCCGTAGGGCTCCAGATCAACGATCTGAGCGCCCTGATCCTCCTTCAGCAGGTTCTTGGCGCGCAGGTCGTCAATGATTGGCTGCATTTTGTCGTTGTAGAAGCTCTCGCCCGCATAGGAATCAAACTTCACGCCCAGCATGTCGTACACGCGCTCGGCGTCCTTCAGCGTAACGGACTTGAACCAGTTGAAGATCTCCAGTGCCTCCGGATCCCCGTCCTCGATCTTTTTAAACCATGCGCGCCCCTCGTCGTTGAGCGCCTCGTTTTCCTTGGCCTCGGCATTGAAGCGCACATAGAGCTTCACCATTTCATCCACGCCGCCGGCCGCCACGGTATCGTGGTCGCCCCAGCGCTTATACGCCGCGATCATCTTGCCAAACTGCGTGCCCCAGTCGCCCAGGTGATTCACGCCCACGGCGTTCCAGCCGAAGAATTTATACAGCTTATACAGCGCGTTACCGATCATCGTGGTCGAAAGATGGCCGATATGAAAGCGCTTGGCGATGTTGATGGAGGAATAGTCCAGCACCACCGTCTTGCCCGCGCCGGAATTATCCGAGCCGTAGCTTTCGCCCTGATCGAGCACGGCCTCGACGACCTTTTCGGCATAGGTCGCGCGGTCGATAAAGAAATTCAGATAGCCCTTGACGGATTCCACGCGGCTGAGATAATCGGCATGTATTTCCGCAGCCAGCGCGTCGGAGATCATCATCGGCGGCTTGCGCAGCGCCTTGGAGAGCTTGAAGCAGGGAAATGCGTAATCACCCATTTCCGTGTTCGGCGGTATCTCCAGCGCGGCGGCGATCTCCGCGCTCTGAAGCCCCGCGCCGCCCAGCGCGCGCTCCGCCGCAGCAATAATTTCATTGGCGATGGAAAGTTTGAAATCCATATTCCTTCACTCCCGTTGATCCATACAATCTTTTACAGCATTATATCAGAAATCCGGCCCCTTGACCAGCTTTCCGCGTTAATTATTTACGGCTGCGCCACGCGCTGCCACGCCCGAAAACAGTTGCTTTTTGGAACAAATCAGGGTATGATATAGATGTAGAGATAGCATTGCTATTTTTGCTGACAGGAGGTAAGAGCTATGGCATTTTTCGATGAGATCAAGAGCAGGATCACCGGCGCCGCGCAGACCGTTTCGAGCAAGACGCGTGACGGCGTGGAGCTGACGCGCATTTCCGCCGAGGAGCGCAGCGTGGGCGCACAGATCGCCGCACTGTACGAACAGATCGGCCGCGGCTATGTGGACGATGAGGAAAAAACTGCGCTGGATGAGCTGCGTCAGCGCGTGATGGCGCTGCGCGCCCGTCTGGATGAGCTGGCCGGGCAAAAGGCGCTGCTGCGCAACCAGAACCGCTGTCCCGCCTGCGGCGCGACGGTAGAAAAATCGGCGCGCTACTGCCCCAGCTGCGGGCGGCGCATGCCCGAAGAGGCGCGCGCGACGAGCAGCGCCGATGCGGAGCTGAGCTATTGCCCCGTATGCGGTGCGATGCACAAAAAGGACGAGCGCTTCTGCGCCGTATGCGGCCACGCCTATGAAAGCCCCGCGCCCGCCGCTGAGGCCGACGCGCCTGCGCCCGAGGTGAACATCGACAACGAAGCGCCCAGCGATTTCAACGCCGATTGAGCCATGGACAACAGAAATTCATCCAGCCGTTTCGGCAGCGCTGAGAACGCGCCCCGCAAGACCGGCAGTTATCGCACGCCGCCCTCGGGCAGCTATAAATCCCGTCCCGGCTACGCGGACGCCGCCGCACGGCGCCCCGCAGGCTTTGGCGCGCCCACAAACACGAAGCGCGCCCGCCCGGAGGACAGAAGCTACACGCGCCGTCCGGAACCCATCCGCACTGCGGCGGCAGAAAAGAAGACCGAGCCCAAACCCGAGACTGAGAAAAAGCGCTCGCACGGCAAGGTGCTGCTGATCGCGGCGGCGCTGCTGGCAATCGTGCTGGCAGTGATACTGCTGGGCAACCGCAACGCCAATATCCATGCCCTGCCCACCATCGTGCGCGATGGAAGCGCCGCTTCGTTCGCGCCGGAGGCCACGACCGAAAACAGCGGCCTGTCCGCCATGCCCGAAGCCACGGCCGCGCCGGAGGGCGGTTATGACGCCTTTGCGCCCGAGGTAACGGCCATGCCTGAAGACATTGCCGCACCGGCGGCAGAGGCGGCGGACAGCCCCGCCGCCACAGCGCCATGAGCCTGAAGCTGGCGGCGCGGGCGAAGATCAACTGGTCGCTGGCCATCACGGGCGAACGCACCGACGGCTACCACGAGCTGGAAATGCTGATGCAGCGCATCGACCTTGCCGATGAGCTGATATTCGAACGGGCGCAAGTACTCAGCCTGAGCATCGACGGCCAGCGCCTGCCCACGGACGGGCGAAATCTTATACTCAAGGCGGCGGATGCGCTCTGCGAGGTGACCGGCAAGCGGCTGGGCGCGCGCATTCGCCTGAAAAAGCGCATTCCATCCCGCGCGGGACTGGGCGGCGGGAGCGCCGACTGCGCCGCCGCGCTGCTGGGTTTAAATGAATTGTGGAACCTGAAGCTGTCTCTGCCGCTGCTGCAGAAGATCGGCTTAAAGCTCGGCGCGGACGTACCCTTCTGCCTGATGGGCGGCTTCGCGCTGGCGCAGGGCGTGGGCGAGATCCTGACGCCCCTGCCAAATCCGCCGCGCGCGGCGCTGACGCTGGCGACGCCCGGCGGCGGGCTGTCGACCCCCGCGGTGTTTAAGGCATGGAACGCCGGCGGCTTTGCACCCTGCCCCATCGACAGCGCCGCGCTGGCCGATGCGCTGAGCGCGGGCGATTTTGCGCAGGCGCAGCGCCTTTCCAGAAATGATCTGGAAGCGCCCGCCATGGCGCTAATGCCGGAGATCGCGCAGTGCATGGCCGCATTCAAGGCAGCCGGCGCGCGTTTTGTGCGTATGTCCGGCAGCGGCTCTACCGTGTTCGCCGTGTTTGACGGCGATGCGGCGGCGCAGGCTGCGGCGGCGCGCGTGCCCGGCGCCATTATCGCGCATACGCTGGCGGAATAGCGGCGTATCGCTTTAGTTATCCCCAAACAGGTTTACAGGCTTTATCGATGGCCTGAAGAAGCTGAAAGCGTAGGAAAAGCAAATTGGAAAAGAATACGATGGAAACGAAGAAAAAGGGCGGCTTTAGCGGCTCGATCGGCTTTGTACTGGCGGCGGCGGGCAGCGCGGTGGGCGTTGGCAACATCTGGCGCTTCCCCTATCTCTGCGCCAAGGACGGTGGCGGACTGTTTCTGCTGATCTACCTGCTGCTGGTGGTCTCGTTCGGCTTTGTGCTGCTGACCACCGATGTGGCCATTGGCCGCCGCACGAAGAAAAATGCGCTGAACGCCTTTGCGGAGATGCGCCCGAAATGGAAATTCCTGGGCTACCTGACCTTCCTGGTGCCCGCGCTGATTATGACCTATTATTCGGTCATCGGCGGCTGGATCACCAGATATTTCGCCGCCTATCTCGTCTCCGACGGCGCGCAGCTGGCGCAGGACGGCTTCTTTACCTCGTTCATCACCGCGCCGGTCGCGCCCATCGTGTTCATGCTGATCTTTCTGGCGATCACGGCCTGGGTCGTCTACTGCGGCATTGAAAAGGGCATTGAAAAATGCTCGCGCTACATGATGCCGGGTCTGCTGCTGTTGATCGTCGCCATCACCGTATTTTCGCTCACGCTCTCGCACACCGACGCAGACGGCGTGACGCGCACCGGCCTTCAGGGACTGGCCGTGTATCTCAAGCCCGATTTCACGGACCTGACGGCGGGACGGCTGCTGAACATCGTGCTGGACGCGATGAGCCAGCTGTTCTTCTCGCTGAGCGTCAGCATGGGCATCATGATCACCTACGGCAGCTACGTCAAGGACGATGTGGACCTGTTGAAGGCCAACAACCAGATCGAGCTGTTCGACACGGGCGTGGCATTTCTGGCGGGCATGATGATTATCCCCGCGGTATACGTCTTTCTCGGCACGGACGGCATGTCCAGCGGCCCGAGCCTGACGTTTATCAGCCTGCCGCGCGTGTTTTCCGCCATGGGCGGCATCGGCCGCTTCGTGGGCATCGCCTTCTTCCTGGCGCTGGGCTTCGCGGCGCTCACCAGCTGCGTATCCGTTATGGAAACGCTGGTCGCCAACTGCATGGAAATCTTCCACAAGAGCCGCAAGCAGATGTGCCTTGCCATCGGCGTCTATTCGCTGATCACGGCGCTGCTGATCTGCCTGGGCTACAACCTGCTCTATTTCGAGCTGGAGCTGCCCAACGGCTCCGTCGCGCAGCTGCTGGACTTGATGGATTACATCAGCAACAATTTCCTGATGCCCTTCATCAGCCTGCTGACGAGCATACTGGTCGGCTGGGTGGTCGGCCCGAAGTGGATCATTGCCGAAGTGGAAAAGAACGGCGAACGCTTTGGCCGCGCGCGTCTGTACACCGTGATGATCCGGTACGTCGTGCCCGTGGTGATGCTGGTGCTCTTCCTGACCTCCACCGGCCTTGCAACCTATATATTTAAATAAGTAAAGGGGAGCTATACGCAAATGATCGGACTATTTGGCAAAAAACACTTTGAGTTTGACCTGCGGACGCTGCCGGAACGCGCGCTGCCGCCCCATTTCGTTCGGCTGCGCGTGCTGGCCTGCGGCGTATGCGGAACGGATCTGCACCTGCTGCGCGAAATGGACGACTGGACGCCGCTCGGCCATGAGATCGCCGCAGAGGTCGTTGAGACCGGCGCGGAGGTGAGCCGCGTGCGCTGCGGCGACACTGTGATCTGCGAGGATGTGACCGCATGCGGCGGCTGCGAAGCCTGCAAGACCGGCCAGATGCGGCTCTGCCGAAATGGACTTACGCTCGACGGTCAGCCCGGCATGTCCGAGGAAATGGTCGTTCATGAAAACATGCTGAACGCATATACGGAGCTCGATCCGGTGACCGCCGCCATGACGGAGCCGCTGGCCGTGGCCATTCGCGGCGTGAACAAGCTGCAGCTGCGCCCCTTCGCTTCGCTGGCCGTATTCGGCATGGGCGCCATCGGCCTGTTCAGCGCGGCCTACGCGCGCGCCATGGGCGCGGGGCGCATCGCCATGTTCGCGCGCGATCCCAATTCCCAGCGCAACCGCGCAGCCGTGGCGGCAGCGGCGGATCTGGGCGCGGATGATTTCTATTTTTCCGCCCAGCCCGATTACATCGATCAGGCGCTCGCCAAAGGCGGTTTTGACGCCGCGATCGTGGCCGCGCCGCCCGCGCTGTGTGTGGACGCAATGCGCCTGCTGAACTATGGCGGCAGCGTACTGGCCATGGGCGTGAACTTTGGCAGCAATAACATCGTCGGTCTCGACGTGAACGACATGGTATTCAACAAAAAGCAGCTGCTGACCTCTCTGGCGGAGCCGGCGGTGAACTTTCCGCTGTCCATCAGGCTGATACAGTCCGGCCGCATCGATGTAAGGCGCGCGGTGACGCATACCGTACCGCTGCGTCAGGCACAGGAGCTGTGTGCGCTCTACGACCGCGACTCCGGCGCGCTGAAAACGGTGCTCACCTGCCGCTGAGGTCTTACGATAAATGCGCCGTGTGCTGTCTAGTTGAGACAGCGCACGGCGCGTTCATTTATCGGCTGCAGCGCAGATTACAGCTGCTCGATAAAGCGCTTATACGGCTCAAAGCTCAGCTTCGGCCGCGGATCGATGCGCAGATAGACCTCGATGTAACGGCCATCCGCGAGCTGGCGCGCCTTGCGCTGCGCCACCAGATCGGCGATGATTTCCGTCTGCGATACGAATTCTGCCAGCCCCTCGTCCACCTTCTGCTCCACGGCCTCGTTGGCGATAAGCACCGTATCCGCCCGCAGTGCGGGATCGCGGTGGTGCAGCAGCGCGTCCTCCGGATCCAGCTCCGCCCACACGGAATACTGCGCCGTACTGATGACGGCGTGCGGCGCCGCCCAATCCACGGTATGCGCATCGCCCGCCTGCGGCGCATCGTAGGCGCCCATCATGTAGGCCGCGATGTGATCCACATGCTCGTGGTAGTGGTTGGGCACCAGCATGCGCGTGATGCGGCGCTTGCGCAGCTCGGTGATCGAGCGCCGGAAGTGTCCCTCGTGCTCGGGGCTGATGTTCCATCCGATATAATTGAGCGCGCTGAAGTCGCTGTAACCCATAAAGATGATATTTTCCTCCGGAATGCCAAACGCCTTGTAGCACGCCAACGCTTCACGGCGGCGCGTTTCAACGATGCTGTCCTTCTGCTCGGGCGTGGAATAGCCGCAGTTGCCGCTGCACACGATGATGATGTGCACCTCCGCGCCGTCATCCAGCGCCGCACGCATGGCGTAGCCCGCGCCGATAATCGCGTCATCATCGTGCGGACTGTACACCAGCAGTCGCTCATTTTTGCCGTCCCAGCCCGGGAAGAGGGTCTCCAGGCCGCCGAACTGCTTCTTTTCAATATCCAGAACGCTGTATTTTCTCATTTTTCCCTCGCTATTCCCGACGTCAGGTATACTCCCTGCCGCCGATCCACGTTTTTTTCAGTACCAGGTCATCGCCGAACAGATTCATATCCGCATACCAGCCCGCCGCCAGTCGGCCAATGTCCCTTGCACCCACCTCGCGGGCAGGGGTAATGGTCAGCATCTTCACGGCGTCGCACAGCGGGATCTGCGCATCGAACACCAGCGTGCGCAGCAGCCTGTCCGTGGTGGCGACGCTGCCTGCAAAGGCGCTGCGATCCGCCAGCATGCACACGTCGTCCTCGACGAGGCAAGCCATGCCGCACATCTCGCACGGGCCGTCGGGCGCGCCGGCAAACACGGAATCCGTGACGGCGTGGAAGCGATCCGCGCCCTTGATCTTATACATCAGCCGGAGCAGCTGCGGCGGAATGTGGCGGCCGTCGCAGATGGCTTCCACGGTAAATTCATCATGCAGCAGCGCAGTTTCGCACGCGCCGACCTGCGGATAATAGTAGCAGCCGGACAGCATGGAAATGGCATTGTAGATGTGCGTGATGTGGGTAAAGCCTGCGTCCAGCGCACGCATCATATCATCGTAGCCGGCATCGGAATGTCCCACGGACATCAGGACGCCCTCGGGCGCAAGCCGCCGCGCCATATCCAGCACGCCGTCCACCTCGGGTGAGGCGGATACGCGCCGCAGCACGCCCATTTCAAACATCGGCATGTAATTCTCCGGCTTTGCGCCGAAAAGGAACGCCGGATTCTGCGCGCCCGCGCACTTGGGATTGAAATAGTTGCCCTCCATATGCGCGCCCAGAATGCGCGCGCCCTCGCGGCGCTCGTTCATTGCGCGGGCGATGGTGCGAACGGCGGTCAGGACGTTTTCCATGGTAGAGGAAGCCGTCGTGGGCACGATGGACGTCGTACCGTGCAGCGCGTGCATGCGCGTGCCGCGGAAAATCTCCTCCACATCGTCGGTCAGGAAGCCCGCGCCGAAGCAGCCATGCACATGAATGTCCACAAAGCCCGGGCTCAGATATGCGCCGCCGCAGTCGATCACATCGCTGCGCTCGGGCGCCTTACCGCGAAAGACGCGGACGATTCGATCGCCGTTTACTTCAACACCGCCCCAGAATATCTCCTCTGCAGTGATCACGCGAGCATTTGCCAGCGTAAAAGCCATTGCTTACACCTCCTGAAATTGTTCGAAGAATTGCCGGCACGTTCCCCCTCGGGAACCGCTGGCCCGCAAAGCTCCAATCTTCCTAATTCCTATCCTTTAATAAGAACGCCAAAAGCATGACCCGGCTTTTTGGCATCGAGTCATGCTCCGGTTATTTGATTTTTTCAGGCGCACCACTTACGGATAAAATCCATCAGACTGCGCACGCATATTTCCATGCTCTCCAGATCTACCCATTCGTCCGGCGCGTGCAGGCGCTCGCCAATGGGGCCGAAGATGACGGACGGGATATGTCCCAGCTCCGTCAGGGCAAACATATCGCAGGAGAGCATTGCGCCGCATATCCGCGCGCGCGGCGTGTACTGCATGCCGCATTCGGAAAGCAGCTGCACCGCCGGATACTCCGGATCCGTATGTGCCGGACGGCAATAGCGATACATGCGCTTGATGGTCAGGCCATCGTAATCGTGATAGTTTTCCCGAAGGAAATCCTTCAGCGCAGCCATCAGCTCTTCCTCTTCCTCACCCGGGTAGGACTGCATTACGATCTCCATCCATGCGTCGATCGGCGTAGAGAGCTGACCCTCATAGCCCACCTCGCCGGCCTTCACCTTGGTGATGATCACCTGCGCGCCCTGCACCGTGCCCTTCCAGAGCGCGGGCTGCGGCGTTTCCGCCATACGCTTGTCGCCAAAGCGCTTCACCAGCTCGATCAGCTCCGCAATATCGTAGGCGGGATTGCCGATCTCTTCGCCGGTATAGGGCATGCCCGCGACGCCCTTCACATACAGCTGTACCACCAGTCCGCCCACGCACGCGGGGCAGACGTTCATTCCGGTGGCTTCCAGAACTATACCGAAGTCCGCGTTATAGCCCGCCAGACGTCCGGCGACCGTGCCGTTCGCACCGGCATATTCCTCGTCCACAACGCTCTCGAGCAGTACATCGCCTGAGGGGGTGAAGCCCTCCGCCTGAAGGCGGCGCACAGCCTCCCACGCGCAGACCAGACCGGCCTTCATGTCCGCCGTGCCGCGGCCATACATGCGGCCGTCGCGGACCAGCGGCTCATAGGGCTGCGTGATCGTCCAGGGCATCGGCTCCTTGGGCGCGACGTCCATATGTCCCGTCAGCAGCACGGATTTGCCCCCGCCTTTGCCGCGCCAGACGCCCACCACGTTTTCTCTGCCCTCAAAATCGCGGGGCAAAAACGCGGGGTACGACGGATACTGCGGCAGATCTTTGGGACACACGCGGCTGACCTGCAGCCCGAGCTGCTGATACGCCTTTTCAATCCGGTCGATGCCCTCGGCCTCATAGCCATGGGGCGGACGGTTTTCCGTGGGGCAGCGCACCAGATCTGCCAGCAGCTTCAGCATTTCATTATTTTCACAGCTGTTCATATGCCTGCACCTTCAGTTCTTAGTCAATGTGGATGATGTCACGATGCCAGGTGGTCAGTTCCTCCAGGCCGTTCTCGGTGATGAGCACGCCGTCCTCGAGGCGCACGCCATACTTGTTGTCGGCGATCCAGATGTCGATATTGAACACCATATTCGGCTGCAGCACGCGGCTGGTGCGGTTGTCCACCCAGGGCGCTTCGCATTCCTGAAGGCCGGTGGAATGCGCCGGTCCATACAGGGAAAGGCCGCCAAAGCCGTATTTGTTCAGACGCTTCTGGAACTTGTCGTAGACCTCGGCAAAGGCCACGCCGGGACGCATGGACTCGATGGTCTCATCCAGGCACTCGCCCGCGATGCGAATCATGTCCTCGTGTACCTGCGGCAGCTTGCCCAGCACGGCGACGCGGCCGATGTTGCCGCAATAGCCGTTGTACTTCGCGCCCACGGAGAACTGCACCATTTCGTTCATGCCGATCTGGCGGTCGGTGGACTTGCACAGGCTCTGGAAGGTATTCGGGCCGGAGGTGACCCAGCAGGGATAGCCGAAGCCCTCGGCGCCCATTTCATAGCTCAACGCCTTCCAGTGGTTCAGCAGCTCGCGCTCGCGCACGCCGGGCTTGAGCAGCTCGACCGTCTGCTTGAGCGCCTCCTCCGTAATGCGGAAGCCTTCCTTCAGCAGCGCGATTTCGCCCTCGGACTTCACCGTGCGCTCTTCCAGAATAATATCCTCGGCGGGCACGATCTCCGCACCGTTGGCGCCCTTTTCGATGTCGGCATAGATCACATGCGGAATCGTGTTCACATTCGCGATGCCGACGCGCCTGACGGGCATGCGCTGGCGCAGCTCTTCGAAGATCATGGTGTAATCATAGGCGTTTACCGGCTTGTCCCACTCCGGCGCGCAGGTTTCAACATACATCGGATGCACGCGCACATCGTCAATCTGAGCAAACTGCACGGAGAAGTCGTAGGATTCCGGACCGCCGGTCAGCAGAATGGGCTTACCCTCCGCCGGTACCAGCACGCCGACGAAATCAAACACCGCCCAGAAATTGGTCAGATAGCGCACGGTGGCGGACTCGCACTCGCAGGCATGCGCGATCAACAGATCAATGCCCTGCGCCTTCATGCGCGCCTGAACGCGCGCGATGCGGCGATCGTATTCCTCGCGGGGGAGCTGCATAATTTGTTTGCTCATCGTTAATTACTCCTCTCAGTTTAAAAAATTTTCAAATGGGGAGCGGGGAGCTCCACCAAAGGGCACTCCCCGCCCCATGTCTCAGGACTGCTTACTGAACGTACTTCATGTAGTCAGCGATATTGGAAGCGTCGATGACGGCAAGCTCGATGTTCTGCTCACGGTCGATTTCTTCGCCGTTCATATAGCGCTGGATGGAATCCAGGGTCAGCTCAACGATGTTGGCGGCGGAAACGCCGATGCACATCTTGTAGTAGGGATCGCCATTGTTGATCTTGTTGAAGGGCTCGGCACCCCAGCCGCCGGCGGACACGACGATCGTGCCTTCCGCGTTGTTCTGCTCCAGAGCAGTCGCAGCGCCGATCGCGGCGTTATCCACAGCGCCCCAGATCACGTCGATGGGCTTCATGATGTTGTTGGTCACGATGTTGGCGGCGGATTCACGGGTCTCGCCGAAGTCCTGATTGAACACCCAGGTGATGTTCTCTTCGCCCATCAGCTCGGTCAGGCGCTCAACGAACGCCTCGGAGCGAACCTGCGTATGCACGGCGTTCAGCATAGCCAGCACGCCGACCTTGACCTTGCCGCCCAGGTTCTCGTTGGCATAGTTCGCAACCCACTCAGCGGTGAGACGGCCGGTCTCGGCGTGGTCCCAGGCAACGTGGGTAACGAGCTTGTCATAGGCCGTGCCGCTGTCGAAAGCGAACACCGGAATGCCCTTTTCGCCCGCCTGCTCCAGCGTCGGGATGATGCCGTCGGAGTTCACGGGGTCGATGCAGATGGCGTCATAGTCGCCCTGCGCGATGAAGTCTTCAACCTGCTTCTGCTGAGTCTCGGCGTTCAGGTTGCCGTCGGCGATGGTAACTTCCCAGCCGCGCTCCGCGCACTGCGCGTTGAACTCATCGTACACAGCCTTGCACCACTCGTCGTACATCGTGATGTGCGCAACGGCGATCTTCACGGTGTCAGCTTCGGCCATCGCGGGCATGCAGACGCAAACCAGCATGGCGGCAACCAGGAACAGAGAAATGAGAGTCTTTTTCATGGTAATACCTCCTATTATTTTACCGCTTACCTGCGGTTAGGCACATATTGGATCAGATGCACAGCGCCATAATGGCCTCGGGCGACACTTCCTCGCGGCTCAGCTCGCCCACCTTGTTGCCCTCGTGCATGACCAGCACGCGGTCGGACATGCCCACGACCTCCGGAATCTCAGAGGAGATCATGATGACCGACTTGCCCGATTTGACCAGCTCGCCAATCAGCGTGTAGATCTCGCTCTTGGCGCCCACGTCGATGCCGCGCGTCGGCTCGTCCAGAATGATGATGTCCGCATCCTGCAGCAGCCACTTCGCGATGACGACCTTCTGCTGATTGCCGCCGGAAAGATACTGCACCTCGGTATCCGGCGAAGGCGTGGCGATGGAGAGCTTGCCGATGTATTCCAGCGCATGCTTGCGCTCTCTGGCACTGCTGACCACTGCGCCCGCGGCAACCGCGTCCAGATTGACCAGGCAGATATTGCGCTCGACCGTGAGCAGCTGCACCAGTCCCTGGAGCTTTCTGTCCTCGGGCACCAGCGCGAAGCCCTTGCGAATGGCGTCGCGGAAGCTGGAAATGGTCGTCTTTTTGCCGTTGAGCCAGATCTCGCCGCCGTCCAGCTTGTCGATGCCCAGCACCGCGCGCACCAGCTCCGTGCGCCCCGCGCCGACCAGACCCGCGATGCCCAGGATCTCGCCCCTGCGCAGACTGAAGGAAATATCGTTGAGCACGCCCTTGCGCACGATGTGCCTGGCCTCAAGCACCACCTCGCCGATGGGCACCTCCGCCTTCGGGTATTCGTTGACGACCTCGCGGCCGACCATCATCGTGACCAGATCGTGGCGTGTCACGTCCTGCACCGCCATGGTGCGGATGTGTTTGCCGTCGCGCAGCACGGTCACGTTGTCGGCCAGATCGAAGATCTCGTCCAGTCGATGCGAGATATAGATGATGGTCATGCCCTGCGTGCGCAGGCGTTTGACGGTCTCAAACATGACCTTCTGTTCCTTCTCCGTCAGCGTGGCGGAGGGCTCGTCCATGATCAGCAGGCGGCAGTTGCGGTTGATCGCCTTGCAGATCTCGACCATCTGCTTCTGCGCCACGGAAAGGTTGGATACGATCTCCTCCACGTTCAGCGAAAGCCCCAGCTGCGTCAGCAGCTTGTCCGCCTCGACCCGCATGCGCTTCCAGTCGATCAGACCATTTTTATACAGCCACTTGCCCAGGAACACGTTTTCAGCCACGGAAAGCGTTTCGGAAAGCTTGATCTCCTGATGCACCACGCTGATGCCCGCCGCCTGCGATTCGCTGGGCGTCTTAAAGCAGCTGCGCTTTTTGCCATCGAAGTCGATCTCGCCCTTTTCCGGCTGGTAAATGCCCGCCAGAACCTTGATAAGCGTCGATTTGCCCGCGCCGTTTTCGCCCACCAGCGCATGCACCGTGCCGCGCTGAATATTGAAGGAAACGTCATCCAGCGCCTTGACGCCGGGGAAGCTCTTGCATATTCCCCTCAATTCGAGGATATTATCGCTCATCGTGCTTCAATCCCCCTTATCAGCGCTTGTTGCGCACCACGTCCAGCGCCACGGCGCCGACCATGACCACGCCCTTGAGCACGTCCTGCACGAAGGGGTTCACGTTCATCATGGTCATGCCGTTGAAGAACAGCGTCAGGAACAGTGCGCCAAACATGGCCTGAATGATCTTGCCCCTGCCGCCGGCCAGCGAAATGCCGCCCAGGATGCAGGAAATGGTAGAGTCAAATTCGTAGAGGTTGCCGTTGGTCAGCGCCGCAGAGTCCAGACGGGTCACCAGAATGATGCTGGAGAAGCCGCAGAGGAAGCCCGCGATCGTGTACACCAGGAAGCGATAGAGCTTGACGTTGATGCCGGCGAAATACGCCGCCTCGCGTCCGCCGCCCATCGCGTACAGGCAGCGGCCGAACTTGGTCTTATTCGTCACAAACATTGCCAGCACGAACAGCGCGATCATGATCACGACGCTGATCGGAACGCCGCCCCTGCCGCCAATGAAGCCGCGGCCAAAGAACTGGATGCACTCGGGCATGCCCGGAATCGGCGAAGCGTTGGTGATGATCTTGGAGGTGCCCTTGCAGATCATCTGGAAGCCCAGCGTTACAATGAAGCAGGGAATCTTGCAATAGGCGATCAGGAAGCCGTTCGCCGCGCCGACAGCCGCGCCGGTCAGCACCGTCGCCACCAGCGCCAGCCAGGGATTCCAGCCGCCAAACTTGATCAGCCACGCCATCACGCAGCTCGTCAGGCAGACGTTCTGGCCGAGGGAAAGGTCGAATTCGCCGGTAGTCACGATCATCGCCTGTCCGCAGCAAACCACTGCCAGCGTAACCGTCTGATTCAGAATGTTGCGAAGGTTGTTCCAGGTGAAGAAATACTGCTCGCCAAACATCAGCTGAGAGGCGATCGTGTAGGCCACCACCAGCGCCAGAATGGCGATGATAATGGCGTAATTCTTCGTAAAGCGCGCCATGCGGTTCTTAAAGCTGTTGTTCCTGGATACTGCTGCCTGACTCATAGCGATCGATCCTTTCTTGCGCTCGCGCGCCCTTGTTTTACCTTCTTATTTATACTGCGGCGACTCAAAGCAGCGTCGCGCAGCAAGCCACATTTTTATTTCCGCTCAGTCCACCACACGGCCGACATAGCGCTGAAGGTTGATGGGCAGCTCGTTGAGCACGTCCACGCGCTCGCCAAATTTGCCCAGCGTCTTTTCCACCAGCACATAATCCATGCCGGGGATGACCACATCGTTCCACATATTGCCCACGCCGCGCACCGCCACATCCAGCATGGTCACGATCTGCTCGCCCAGCGGCTCCTCGGAATTGAGGGTGATCGCGCCGTAGAATTCCTGGCATTCGGTATAGCCGCCGTTGTGCGTGCCGGTATAGGGCTTCTGGCGTACAAGGTCGATCTGCTTGCCCAGACGCCTGCAAACCTCCGGCTCGTGCACCTTGAAATAATCGCACAGCGCCTGCTCCTGCAGCTTGGCGGGCAGATGCTCGCGGCTGACCCTGCGGTAGGCGTCCAGCCCGACCTGATACGCGCCCTCTACAAAGTTGATCCAGAAATGCTGATCCTCGGTGATCGCAGCGGGATCCAGCGTGGCGATCACGGTGCAGCGCTCGCAAGCGGTCAGTCCGTCGCACTTGGGCGCGACGCCCAGATGCACATAGTCGCCCTCCTTGATCTCGCGGTTGAGCGCCTTGCCGATCAGCGAACGGTTCGCCTCGCCGGAGGTAACCATGATGTCAAAGCCGAAGCACTCCGCGCCGAGCTGACGGCCGATCAGGTAGCCCCAGGAGGCGACCTCCGTCTCCAGCATGCCCGGTTCCAGCACCGCCAGCATGCCCTCGAGCATCACGTCGCACATGCGCGCCGCCTGACGGGTCAGCTCCATTTCGCGGTCGGATTTGATGTATTTCTGCTTGTAATAGATTTCCTGCGCATCCACGACCCTGCCCTTGCCGATGATGCTCTCAAAGCGCTCGAACACGCTCAGCGGCAGCACCTCGCGCGGCGTGAAGATGCCCATGCTTTCCGGCATCTTGCCGCAGGCCTCTACCAGCACGTCCTCCACGCGCTCGGCGTCAATGGGATATTCCTCGTCCGCCAGTTTTAGCATCTCGACCTTGTGGATGCCGCAGCCGGAGCGATAGGAAAGCTGTTCGGCCACATAGCCGCCCTCCAGCCCCGCCAGCAGGTGAAAGCCGTTTTTGCCCAGCACGCCGGCAATAGGCTCGACGCACACATTTACGCAGCCGCCCAGATAGGGCACATCGCCGATATAATGCTCGTCCGAATACACCAGCGCGCAGTCCAGCCCCGCCTTTTCCAGCTGGGCGATCAGCGCCTGCTGACGGCGATGAAATTCCTCGCCCTCCACGCGCAGCTCTTTGTCAAATTTGGGAGCACGCTCCAGTATTTTCTGAACCTTCTGAGCCTTTTGCATCCAGGTTTCCATGTGTCCACGCCCTCCTGACCGTCTCCCGGCGCCGCCTCATATTAAGGAAGCGTCAGTTTTAAGCATCTCTCAAAATTTTACATATTTGTCGGCAATTGTCCAATAATGCCCGAATTATCTATGTTCACATAGGCTAACCGTGTAATAAGTGTAGCACATATGCCGCGTTTTGTCAACTCACATGAGAAAACATCCATCAAAGAAAAACCATTGTTAATTATTGTGCAAACCTCACACTTGCATCCTTTTTTGAAATCTGCTATTCTAGTATTATTGTACTACATTTGAGATTCGGGGAATGGGAATTGAAGCTGCTATCAATCGATCAGCATGCCGGTACGCATTCAAACTATCAGCATACCGTCAAGCTGAAAAACCTTAAACGCGCCTTTGACCTGATCCGCAACGGGCGCTGCGATTCGCGGGCGGCGCTGGCGCGCGAAATGAACCTGAGCGCCACGGCCGTATCCGCGCTGGTGGAGGAGCTGGTGCGCGCCAACATGGTGCTCGAGGCCGGAGCAACGCACACCGCCGTGCCCGGCCGCCGCGCGATGAAATATGTGCTCAACCGCGCGGGGCATCAGATGGCCGTTTTTTCGCTGAGCAGTCACGGCGTGCGCTACACGCTGTTCGACCTGAGCTGCAGCATTATCGAACAGCTTACCTTCCCCATTCCCGATCTGAACGGCGCGGCGCATCCGGGCGAAGTGCTGGCTGACTACATCGAGGACATCCTGCTGCATCGCTCCACCCGCTTTAACGCGCGGCTCGCCATTATGATCGGCCTGAGCTTCCCCGGCATCTATCTTGAGGACGAACAGATCTTCTTCGTCGAATCCGCCATGAATTTCAGCTTTACCGAGGCGTCCATCCGCGCGCTGGGACAGAAGCTGGGCATTCCGATGCTGCTGGCCAACGTGACCATGTGCCTCGCCTATGCGGAACAGAAGCGCCTCTATCCCGAATACTGCGATGAAAAGCGCGACCTTCTGTTTATCAATATCTGCGACGGCGTTGGCGCGGGCATCGTGGTGAACGGCGACATCATGGCCGGCACCTTCAATACTGCCGGCGAAATGGGGCACATGTCCATCGATCGCAACGGTCTTCCCTGCCGCTGCGGCAACCGCGGCTGTCTGGAGCGCTATGTCAACCAGAACACGATTCTGAGTCTGGCGGCGGAAGCGCTGCGCGGCGCGGGCATTTCCCCGCCGGACAGCATCGAGGGGCTCACGCCGCACATTTCACTGCCCTGCATGGCGGGCGTGCTGGATGATGTGGCGCAGAAGCTGACCTTCGGCATCTTTTCGATGATGTGCGCCACGGGTATCCGGCGCATCGTGCTGGGCGGCGGCATCGAAGCGCTGGGCAGCGAGCTGCTCGTTCGTCTGCGCAAAATGATCTCCCAGCGGCGTATCCTGGCGGAGCGCCTGCAGCTGGACTACGCGCTGACCCTGCCCTCGGAGGACAGCCTGGGACTGGCGATGTATTATCTGGATAAGGCCTTCAACGTCACGATCTGAATATATTTCAAGCGCCTGTTTTTCCGCATAAAGCCGGAAAAACAGGCGCTTTATTGCTTTATTAAAGTACAGCAATCGCAAAAACGCACCAATGCTTTACGGGTCGACGCATTGCCTCTACGCCAGCTGGCGCTCGGCCTCCGGATCCACCGGATAGCGCTTCAGCCACACGAAATAGCAGATCAGATGCGTGCAGCCGGTCAGCAGCCACGACGCCGGATAGGAATAATACAGCATTTCGAGTGTGTTGTTCAGCGGCAGTATCAGATAGATCCACATGATGCGGAACGCGCACGCGCCCAGCAGCGACACGACCATTGGCAGCACCGACGCACCCATGCCGCGCAGCGTACCGCAGAGCGTGTCCATAATACCGCAGATGAAATAGGTGGTGCCGTATATGATGAAGCGCCGCATGCCCGCCGCAATGACCTCCGGATCCGTCGAATAGATGCTGAACAGCTGCGGCATGAACAGATAGCCGAACGCGCCCAGCGCAATGCCCACGAGCGTGACCAGCGTGACGCAGGCGCCGGCGGATCTGCGAATGCGGCTGTACTTGCCCGCACCGATGTTGGTGCTGACAAAGGTGATCGCCGCCTGATAGAAGGAGTTCATGGCGGCATAGATAAAGCCCTCCAGGTTCAGCGACGCCGAATTGCCCGCCACCACAATCGCACCGTAGGTGTTGACCGTGGACTGAATCAGTACGTTTGAAATGGAAAAGCACATGCCCTGAAAGCCCGCCGGAAGTCCGACGCGCAGCATAGCCGACAGCCGCTGCGGATAAATGTGCAGCTTGCGCAGATCCAGGTGCACGAAGCCCTCCGAGCGCATCAGGCAGATAACCACCAGCACGGCGGAGATCATCTGTGAAATGATGGTCGCCAACGCCACGCCCGCGACGCCCATGCCGAAAACGATCACGAAGAACAGGTTCAAAACCACGTTTATCACGCCGGCGATGCCCAGGAAAATCAGCGGCCGCCGCGTGTCCCCCACCGAGCGCAGCAGCGCCGCGCCGAAGTTATAGAGAATGTTGACGGGCATGCCCAGGAAATAAATGCGTATGTACTGCGTGGCCAGCGGCAATACGTCCTCCGGAGAACCCATCCATTCCAGGAAGGTCCTGCCGAAGGTAAAGCCCACCGCACCCGCGATCACACCGCCGACCAGGCTGACCAGAACGGAGGTATGCACCGTTTCCTGCATGCCGCGATAATCGTTTGCGCCGTAGCACTTGGCGGCAACCACGTTCGCACCAATCGAGAGCCCCAGAAACAGGTTGAAGATCAGGTTGATGAGCGCACCCGTAGAGCCCACCGCCGCCAGCGCCTCCTTGCCCGTGAAGCGCCCCACCACGATGACGTCCGCCGCGTTAAACAGCAGCTGCAGGATGCTGGTAAACATCAGCGGCACCGCGAACGCCGCCACGCGGGGAATCAGTTTGCCGTGGGTCATATCCAGTTCATAACCGCGTTTCTGCCTGTGCAAGTCGACCGCCTCCATATCATGATGGTAATTTGCTTTCGTTCCACATTATAGCGCCCGAATATGAAAACTGGCGGTGCTTTTGCCGCTTTTGCAGAATTTAACCCATTTGCACGTTTGAATGCAGTATGTATACGCTCCGTTGTATGCTTCGGTGACGGAGCGCGCCCTCGGCGTGAATGCAGCGCGGCAGGCCGAGCCAAGTGTGTTTGTAATGTGATACCGCCCCCGCGCAGATTTCCGCGCACAGTGATGCGGCATGTGTGCAAAATTCACCGCCATGCGTATTTGCTATCTGATAACCCGCCGCACACAGAGATGCAGCATACGGTCTGCGCACAAAGTTGCTGCCTTGCGTATTTGTAATGCGATAACACCCCACATTGACCGATGCGCACAGCGATGCGGCATGCGCATAAAGCTGCCGGATGATCTGTGCGGTGCAAGCGTGGTCCCGCTCATCGCCGCAGAAATATGGAAAACGATTCTATGCGCCGCACATCCGCCGTCCATTCCCCGCGCCATTTCAAATTTAAGCAAATTTAATTCAAAGTATTTCGTTTTATGCTTTTAGTTTACCATGCTAAAGTGCTAAACTGCTATCACACCAAGCAAAAACGACCGCGCCGCACCGGCGCAGAAAATGAGGAGGAAATTCAAATGAAAAAGATCGCTGCGATGCTGCTGGTTCTCACCCTGATCTGCTCCGCCGCCTGCATGGCCGAGAGCGTGACCTTCAAGATGGGCTTCGATGCAGAATACCCGCCCTACACCTACATGGGCGACGATGGCGAATATACCGGTTTCGATATTGAAATGTGCCAGGGCGTATGCGAGATCCTGGGCTGGGATCTGGAGCTTGTGCCGATCAACTGGGACACCAAGCTGATCACGCTGAATGCGGGCGAGATCGACTGCATCTGGTCCGGACTGACGATCGACGTGATCGACCCCGAGGCCTATACGCTCTCGATGGCGTATTCCGATAATTCGCAGGTGATCCTGACCAAGGCCGACAGCGGCATCGCCACGCTGGCAGACCTGGCGGGCAAGATCGTAGGCGTGCAGCTGGGCACCTCCGCAGATCTGATGCTGCAGAACGATCAGGCCGAGCTGGCCGCGACCTTCGGCGACCTTCAGCGCTTTGAAAACTACAACGTGTGCTTCACGGAGCTGATGGCCGGTTCCATCGACGCCGTCGCCATCGACATCGGCGTGGCAGCCAACAAGATCAAGGAATACGGCGACGAATATGTGATTCTCGATGAAAGCATGGCCTCCGAGCAATACGGCATCTGCTTCCGCAAGGCAGACGCGGAAATGTGCGCTCAGATCGAGGACGCCTACATGCAGCTGGTCGAAAACGGCACCTACAAGGCGCTGGCTGAAAAGTACGAGCTGGACGAGGGCGCGCTGTGCCTGCTGAACAAATAAGGCCAAATTCCCGGGAATACGCTGTAAAATTAAACATGTCCGTGCGGGGTCGTCGAAGGCGATGACCCCCGCGCCCATGTAAAAAAGGAGCCGACAGATAAAATGACCACAATCGCCATGATCCAGAAGATGAGCGAAGGCCTGGGGCGCAGCTGCGCGATCTTCTTCCTCACGCTGCTGTTCTCCCTGCCGCTCGGCCTGATCATCGCCTTTTTGCGGATGAGCCGCGTGGGCGTCGTTCGCCGCGTCGCGCAGGTGTATATTTCGATACTGCGCGGCACGCCGCTGATGCTGCAGCTGCTGGCCGTGACCTACGGGCCGTTTTATCTCTTCGGCGCAGGTGTGGCGCGCAACAAGCTGGTACCGATCATCATCGCCTACGCGATGAACTACGCCGCGTACTTCGCCGAGATCTATCGCGGCGGTATCGAAAGCATGCCTGCCGGACAATACGAGGCGGCGACGGTGCTGGGCTACGGCAAATTCCGCACCTTCATGCGCATCATTCTGCCGCAGGTGGTCAAGCGCATTTTGCCGTCGGTCACGAACGAGGTCATCACGCTGGTAAAGGACACCTCCATGGCGTTCACGGTGGCGTATCAGGAAATGTTCTCCATCGGCAAGCAGATTGCAAATTCGCAGACCAGCTTCATGCCCTTCATCATCGCGGGCGTATTCTATTATATCTTTAATTCGCTGGTGGCATTTGTCATGAACCGCTTTGAAAAGAAGCTGAATTATTATCGCTGAGAAGGAGGCGCCAAATATGAAAATTCTTGAGATCGATCATCTGAAAAAGAGCTTCGGCGACGTGCAGGTGCTCAGCGATATTTCGCTTTCCGTGGACGAGGGACAGGTCGTTTCCATCATCGGCCCCTCCGGCAGCGGAAAGAGCACGCTGCTGCGCTGCGCCACGCTGCTGGAAACCATGGACGGCGGCACGCTGAAATACCTGGGTCAGTACGCCGCGCGCGACGAGGGCGGCCAATCGGTCTACGCCAGCGCCGCCGAGCTGCGCCGCCTGCGCGGCTGCTTCGGACTGGTATTCCAGAACTTCAACCTGTTTCCGCATTACAGCGTGCTGAAAAACATCATGGAAGCGCCGGTGCTGATTCAGAAGCGTCCGAAGGACGAGGTGCGCGCCGAGGCCATGGCGCTGCTGGATAAGATGGGGCTGGCCAATCGCGCCGACGCCTATCCCTGCCAGCTTTCCGGCGGTCAGCAGCAGCGCGTTTCCATTGCGCGTGCACTGGCCATGAAGCCGAAAATGCTGTTCTTCGACGAGCCGACCTCCGCGCTCGACCCTGAGCTGACGGGCGAGATCCTGAAGGTCATTCGCGATCTGGCGGCGGAGCATATGACGATGGTGATCGTGACCCACGAAATGGCCTTCGCGCGCGACGTTTCCGACCATGTTATCTTTATGGACGACGGCGTCATCGTGGAGCAGGGCGCACCCGAGGCCATCATCAACAACCCGAAGCAGGAGCGCACCATTCAGTTCCTCTCCCGCTTCAACTGAGATTCAACCATGGAATTGCGATTTGTAAAAATGAATCCTACCCAGAACATGACGATTCTGGTAGAAACACCGGTCGAGCGCGCGCTGCAGCCCGAGCTCGCGCGGCGGCTGATGTCGGAGGACAGCGTGTGTGCGGAGCAGGTGGGCTATATCGAGCCCGCATCCATGCCCGGCGCTGCTGCGCGGCTCCAGATGATGGGCGGCGAATTCTGCGGCAATGCCAGCATGTCATTATCAGCGCTGCTGGCGCTGCGCGCAGGTCTGGCAGACGGCGAGGTGTGCATATACCAGCTGGAGGTCTCCGGTGCGGACGCTCTGGTGAATTGCAGCATAACGCGCGCGGGCGGTGGCTGGCTGGGCGAGGTGGATATGCCGCTTCCGGAGCGCGCCGCGATCACGGAGCTCGGCGACGGGCGGCGCTATCCTGTGGTATTCTTCCCCGGCATCGCGCACGTTCTGGTCGACGAGGATAAAATGAACCCCGAGACCGCCGAGGCGCTCGCACCCAAATGGTGCAGCATGCTGCGTACCGACGCGCTGGGCGTCCTGCTTGTGGACGCGTCGTTCACGCGCATGCGCCCGCTGGTCTATGTGCGCGCGTCCGACAGCGCCGTGTGGGAACGCGGCTGCGGCAGCGGCACGGCGGCGATCGCCGCGTGGCGGGCACAGCTTGCAAACGACGGCCGCGCCGATGTGCGCATCGCCCAGCCCGGCGGCATCATCTCGGCAAGCGCCGTTTTTTGCGGCGGCGGCTTCAAATCGATGCGCATTCGCGGCCGCGTCGCGCCGGTCGCCATGGGCACGGCATGGGTGGACGGCCTGTGAGGATCCCTTTAAGAAGAATTATCGGCATCTCCCTGCACGGGCCGCCGGCCTGAATAGCTCTTGCCTTGCAAATTTCCGCATTCCAAGCGCAGCAGTGCAGCATTTGAGATCAATGCTCAAATGCCGCACTGCTGCAATCTGTCAGGCTATTCTCTATTCTATGGAGACCAGCGCCACATTCTCCACCCCGGGAATGTGCGAAAGTGCGCGGGTCGCTTCATCGAGGCTCACCGTCATCTGCGCAATGTCCAGCGTCATCATCACGCTGGCCGTATCGCGTATGGGCATGCTCTGCGAAATGGTCAGTACGCTCACGCCCATGGAGGAAAGCTGGTTCAGCGAGGTGGACAGCACGCCGATCTCGTGGCTGAGCAGCATCGAGATCACGGCCTTGCGCCCCGCGTCGCCGCTGTCCGGGCTGTAAATATAATCCTTGTATTTATAGAAGGTGCTGCGGGAAATGCCCACCTCGCGCACCGCCGCGCTCACGTCGCGCACCGCACCGCTCTCGAGCAGGGTACGCGCCTGAAGTACCTTTTCATAGTACACCGGCAGTATTTTTTTGTGCACTATCAGAAAATCACCCTTCATGCTTCACCCTTCCCTTTCGATCCGCGTTCCCTGCATATCCGGCAGCAGCGCAAGCGCCTGCCAGCGATGCTTCATTGCCTGCAGTCCGCGCGCCATCGCGGGGGCAAAATCATCGCCCGTGTAGACGCACATCAGCGTAGGCCCCGCGCCGCTGATGCACACCGCAGCCGCGCCGCAGCGCAGCGCAAGCGCGCACACATCCTCATATTCGTCGATCAGCGGCGCGCGGTAGGGCTGATGCAGGCGATCGTCCATGGCGGCGGATACTGCCCGCATATCGCCCGTTTCCAGCGCCCGCAGCAGCACCGCGGCGCGAGACGCATTGAACACCGCGTCCGCCAGCGGCACCTGGCTGGGCAGCGCCGCGCGGGCGCGCCGCGTGGAAAGCTCGAAATCCGGTATCAGCGCCATGAAGCGCAGCCTTTCAGACAGCGGGCAGCGCATGGCCAGCACGGAATCGCCATCCATGATCGAGGCCGTCAGCCCGCCCAGCAGCGCGGGCGCCACGTTATCCGGATGCCCCTCCAGCTCCGTCGCCAGCCGCAGCAGCGCCGCGCCGTCAAGCCGGCTTTCATGGGCGGCGTTCGCCGCCGTCAGTCCCGCCGCGATCAGGCTGGCGCTGCTGCCCAGCCCACGGCACGGCGGAATATCGCTGTCGATGCGCACGCGCAGGCCGCGCCGCGGCACGCCCAGCGCATCAAGCGCGTGAAAATAGGCGGCAACTGCCAGATTATCCGCATTCTGATATTTCTCATCTACATTTTCGAAGGTCAGGCCGTTCTCCGTTTCCTCAAAACCGAAGCGGCCATACAGATCCAGCGCCAGTCCAAAACAGTCAAAGCCCGGGCCCAGGTTGGCGCTGGTGGCCGGTACGCGCACAAAGATCATACTTCAGCCGCCCTTTCCATGACGTATGCCATCATATTTTCCGGCGCCACGACGTCCTTAAAGCGCGCGGGACGGGTCAGCGCATTCGAAAGCGCCCTGGGCGCCTCTGCGCCGCTCACGCGCTCCAGCCGCCGCAGCTGCGCCTGAGCGTCGCCGCCATCCGCCTCGCCCAGCGCTGCGAGCACGCTCTGCGGGAACTTGAAGGGCGAAGCCGTACTGAGCACCACCATGGGCGCGCTGCCGCCGCGCAGCGCCGCCGCATCCTCGGCGACCTTCCACGCCACGGCGGTGTGCGGATCCATCAGATAATGGGTCTTCCGGAATACGCGGTCGATGGCGTCCATCGCCTCGGCGTCGCTCGCGCAGCCGCAGTCAAAGCCCGCGCGGATCGTGCTCATTACCTGCTCCGGCGCGCGGTAGCAGCCATTTTCCCGCAGGCTATCCATCATCGAGCGCACTGCTTCGCCATCGCAGCCGGAGGCCAGATACAGCAGCCGTTCCAGATTGCTGGAGACCAGAATATCCATCGACGGCGAGATCGTGCGCAAGAATTCGCGCCTGCGGTCGTACACGCCGGTATGGATGAAATCGGTCAGCACATTATTCGCGTTGGACGCGCACACCAGCCCGCCCACCGGAAGTCCGGAGAGCCGCGCCAGATGTCCGGCCAGTATATCGCCGAAGTTGCCCGTAGGCACGCTGAAATCCACCGTTTCGCCCATTCGGATCGCACCCGCCTCCACCAGCGCGAGGTAGGCGCTGTAATAATAGACGATCTGCGGCGCGAGCCTGCCGATGTTGATGGAATTCGCGCTGGACAGCGACAGATGATGCGCCTCGCAGAACTCGGGCGATATTTCGCTGAAAATGCGCTTTACGCCGGTCTGCGCGTCGTCAAAATTGCCCTGAATGGCGCAGGCGCACACATTTTTGCCCGGTGCAGCGGTCATCTGCGCGCGCTGAATGGGGCTGATGCCCACCTCCGGATAAAACACCAGTATGCCGATATTCGGCACGTCGCAAAAGCCGGTGAGCGCAGCGGAGCCGGTATCGCCGCTGGTGGCGGTAAGAATCATGATCTTCTCGTTGCCGCCGCGCTTTTCCATGGCACAGCGCATCAGCTGCGGCAGCACCGAAAGCGCCACATCCTTAAACGCCGCCGTCGGTCCGTGGAAGAGCTCCAATACATATTTGTCCCCCACCCGCTTCAGCGGCGCAATCTCCGGCACGTCGAATTTATCCCGATACGCGCGCGATACGCAGCCCGCGATCTCATCCTCGGTATAGCCCGGCAGCCACGCTGAGAGAATGCGTGCAGAGAGTGCGCAGAAATCCATACCGCGCAGATCCTGCGGCAGAATCTGCGGCGCATCCTTCAATACATAAAGCCCGCCGTCCGGCGCAATGCCGCGCAGCACCGCCTCCGGCGCCGAAACGCCTGCCTGCGCCCCGCGGGTCGAATAAAACATAGCCATATTCATTGCCCCATTTCTGAAAAACATAACTTGCATTTCGCTTGAAGCCATGATACAATGTTTCCCACAGAAAAACAAGTGTTTTTATTGTAAAGACTTTCGGACTATCGATTCTGAAGAGGAGCGGCTTATGAAGATTGCCATTCTGGGGCTCGGTACGGTGGGCAGCGGCGTGTATGAGGGCGCGCAGAAGCTGAGCGGCATGGAGGTGCGGCGCATACTGGATCGCCACCTGCGCACAAAGATAAGCACCTGCAGCATCGAGGACATTCTCGGCGACCCCGAGATCGAGCTGATCGCCGAAACGATGGGCGGCCTGCATCCGGCGTATGAATACGCGCGCGCGGCACTCGCTTCCGGCCGGCATTTTGTAACGGCGAACAAGCAGCTGGTGAGCGCATACGGCGCGGAGCTGGCGGAGCTGGCACGGCAGAGCGGCGCAGCCTTTCTGTATGGCGCGGCCTGCGGCGGCGGCATCCCCTATTTATATAATCTGGAAATGGCGCGCAAAACCGACCGCGTAACGGCGCTTGGCGGCATTCTCAACGGCACCACCAATTATATCTTGGACGCCATGACCACCCGCGGCGCGGACTACGACGCCGTGCTGCGCGAGGCGCAGGCACTGGGCTATGCCGAGCGCGACCCATCCAGCGACGTAGACGGGCTGGACACGATGCGCAAGCTGGTGCTGGCCTGCGCTGTGGGCTTCGGCGCGTTTGTGCGCGAGGAAGAGATTCCTGTGTTCGGCATTTCGCGCGTACTGCCCGAAGACATCACCCACGCCGCGCGGCTCGGCTGCGTGCTGAAGCTGTGCGCCCATGCTGAAAACAATTCGGACGGCCTGAGCGCGCGCGTGGAGCCGGCGCTGGTGCGCCTGAGCGCGCCGGAGGCCGCTATCCACCAGAACCTGAATTACGCCTGGTATCTGGGCGAGGGCTGCGGCGCGATGCGCTTTTCCGGACAGGGCGCGGGCAAGCTGCCCACAGCCTCGAACGTGCTGCGGGACATCGCATCCGTATCCAGCGGCCATCGCGCCATGACGGATGAGGATTGCCGCCCCATGCCGGTGCGCGGCGACGCGGCGCAGCGCTATTACCTGCGCGTGCCTGCGGGCGCGCCGGTAACAGCGGCGTGGATCGAGACCAGGCAGACCGAGGGCGCGTTCGATTTCATCAAAACCGTGCCGGTGCCGGTTCAGGCCATGCATGCATTTGCAAATCAGGAGCCCCGCGCATTTTTTGCGGGCATTGAGAGGGGACTGTGAATATGCTGAAGATAGCAAAGTTTGGCGGCTCGTCGCTGGCAGGCGCAGAGCAATTCCGAAAGGTGAAGGAGATCATTCAGTCCGACCCCGGGCGCAGGTTCGTGGTGGTGTCGGCAGCGGGCAAGCGCAGCAGCAAGGACAACAAGATCACCGATCTGCTCTATCTGACCTACGCGCACATCAACTACGGCGTATCGCACGAGGACATTTTTTCGATGATCGAGGAGCGCTACTATGCCATTCGCGATGAGCTCGGGCTGAAATTCGACCTCGAAAGCGAATTTGCGAAGCTGCGCGCAGAGCTGAACCGCGATATATCGGTGGACTATCTGGTGTCCCGCGGCGAATATCTGACCGCGCGGCTGATGAGCGAATACCTGGGCTACGCCTTTGTGGACGCCTCGGAATGCGTGTTTTTTGCCTACGACGGGCAGATCGACTTCGAGCGCACCTATACCGCCATCGCTGAACGCGCGCTGCGCGCGCCGCGCTTCGTGATGCCCGGCTTCTATGGCGCGCTGCCCAACGGCAGGATCCGCGTGATGAGCCGCGGCGGCAGCGACATTACCGGCGCGATCGTGGCCAACGCGCTGGACGCGGACATCTACGAAAACTGGACGGACGTTTCCGGCATTCTGATGGCCGACCCGAAGGTGGTCAGCGATCCAAAGCCCATCGAAATGATCACCTATCAGGAGCTGCGCGAGCTGTCGTACATGGGCGCGTCGGTGCTGCACGAGGAATCCATACTGCCGGTAAAGGAAAAGAACATCCCGCTGAATATACGCAACACCAACCGTCCGCAGGACGCGGGCACGATGATTCTGGATTCCATAGACGATGCGGCGACGCCCAGCGGCCTGATCACCGGCATTGCCGGACGGCGGAGCTTCACCGTGCTTACCATCTACAAGAAACACATCTCCACGGACACGCGCATCATCCGTCGCACGCTGGAAATGCTGGAAATGTACAAGGTGGAGGTAGAGCACATCACGCTGGGCGTGGACAGCTTCAACGTGGTGCTGCCCACCGCGCAGATCAGCGACCGTATCTACGACATCATTGCCGACATCAAGCGCGAGCTCAAGCCCGACCGCATCAAGATGGACGACAACATCGCGCTGATCGCCTCGGTCGGCCGCCGGATGGTCAGCGTGCCGGGCAGCTCGGCCAAGCTCTTCGGCGCATTGGGCGAAAACAACATCAACATCCGCATGATCGCGCAGGGCTCCGAGGAGATCAGCATCATCGTCGGCGTAGACAACAAGGACTTCGAGCGCACCATTCGCACGCTCTATGAAGGCTTTATGAAATAAAGGAGGCGACCTTTTTATGAAGAAGCAGTATAACGTGGCCATACTGGGCGCGAGCGGCGCCGTCGGCCAGCAGATGATCCGTGTGCTGGAGGAGCGCGATTTCCCCGTCGGCAAATTGCTGCCGCTGGCAAGCGCGCGCAGCGCGGGTAAAACAGTCGAATTCAGGGGTCAGGCCATCGCGATCGAGGAGGCGACGGAGGCTTCCTTCAAGGGCATGGATTTCGTGCTCGGCGCAGTGAGCAACCCCATGGCGCAGAAATTCGCTCCGGCCATCGTGGCCGCGGGCGCAGTCTTTATCGACAATTCCTCCGCCTTCCGCATGGCGGACGACGTGCCGCTGGTGGTGCCTGAGATCAACCCTGAGGATGCGCTGCAGCACCACGGCATCATCGCCAATCCGAACTGCTCCACCATCATCACGCTGGTGGCGCTCAGCGGCATTCGCCGCCTTTCGCCCATCGAGCGCATTGTGGCCTGCACCTATCAGGCAGTCTCGGGCGCGGGCGTGGAGGGCATGAACGAGCTGGAGGATCAGATCCACGCCTATGCCGAAGACAAGCCGCTGGCAGGCGGCGTGTTCCCCTGCCAGATCCTTTCAAATGTGATCCCGCAGATCGGCTCGGAGCTTGAAAACGGCTATACCACCGAGGAAATGAAGATGCAGAACGAGGGGCGCAAGATCATGCACCTGCCGGAGCTGAAGGTATGCTGCACCTGCGTGCGCGTGCCGGTAATGCGCAGTCACTCCATTTCCGCGCAGTTTGTCACCCGCGATCCCATCAGCGTGGATCAGGCGCGCGAGGCCGTGAAAAACGCGCCGGGCTGCGTGCTGGCAGACGATCTGAACGGCCGCAATTATCCCACGCCGCTGGATACGACCGATCAGGATCTGGTCTACGTCGGCCGCATTCGCCGCGACCTGATCGACGATGAGCGCGGGCTGACGCTCTGGTGCTGCGGCGACCAGATCCGCAAGGGCGCAGCCACGAACTGCGTGCAGATCGCCGAGCTGCTGATCCGCGGCTGATCTTCGGCTGCTGCATACCTGCGCCGAATTTACCTAAGTTTCTCTTGTATACGCTGCCAAAGCGTGCTATATTGGGAAGGGCACAAAATGTGATCGCGGGCACCCCGACAAGGTGCCCGCTTTTTATATTTGTACGATGGATGTTTGGAGGATACGCCATGAACAAGTCCGGTTTCGATTCGCAAAAGTACATCCAGCTGCAATCCGCAAAGATTCGCGAGCGCATTTCCCAGTTCGGCGGCAAGCTGTATCTGGAATTCGGCGGCAAGCTGTTCGACGATTACCACGCCTCGCGCGTGCTGCCGGGCTTTGCGCCGGACAACAAGATTCGCATGCTGCTGGAATTGAAGGATCAGGCAGAGATCGTGATCGCCATCAACGCCAACGACATCGAAAAGAACAAGAAGCGCGGCGATCTGGACATCACCTACGATGCGGACGTGATGCGCCTGGTGGATGTGTTCCGCAGCTTCGGGCTGTACGTCGGCGCGATCGCCATCACGCAGTATGCCGGTCAGCCCTCTGCCGAGATCTTTGAAGCGCGCATGAAAAAGCTCGGACTGCGCGTCTACCGCCTCTACCGCATTCCGGACTACCCCGCCAACGTATCCGGCATCGTGAGCGACGAGGGCTACGGCAAAAACGACTATATCGAGACCACGCGCTCGCTGGTGGTTGTCACCGCGCCGGGGCCGGGCAGCGGCAAAATGGCCACCTGCCTGTCGCAGCTCTACCATGAGCACAAGCACGGTGTGCAGGCCGGCTACGCGAAATTTGAGACCTTTCCCATCTGGAATCTGCCGCTGAAGCATCCGGTGAACCTCGCCTACGAGGCCGCCACCGCCGACCTCAACGATGTGAACATGATCGATCCCTTCCATCTGGAGGCCTACGGCACGACCGCCGTGAACTACAACCGCGACATTGAGATCTTTCCGGTGCTGCGCGCGATCTTCGAGCGCATCTATGATGGCTTCTGCCCCTATAAGAGCCCCACGGACATGGGCGTGAACATGGCGGGCTACGCCATTGTGGACGACGCGGCCTGCTGCGACGCCTCGCGCGCGGAAATCATCCGCCGCTATTTCAAGAGCGCCTGCGCCCTGCGCGAAGGGCTGGCCGAGCCGAGCGAGCTGCAAAAGCAGGAGCTGCTGATGCATTCGCTGGGCATCTCCCCTGAAATGCGCGCCACGGTGCTGCCGGCGCGGCGCGTGGCCGAGGCCACCGGCGAACCTGCCACCGCCATCGAGCTGCCCGATGGTCGGGTCGTTACCGGCAAGACCAGCAGCCTGTTGGGCGCGTCCTCTGCGGCGCTGCTGAACGCGCTGAAGGAGCTGGCGGGCATTGCCGATGAGATCAAGCTGATCTCCCCCGCCACCATCGAGCCGATTCAGAAGCTGAAGCTGATGCATCTGGGCAACCGCAACCCGCGTCTGCATACCAATGAGGTGCTGATCGCGCTGGCCATCAGCGCCGCGAACGACCCGCAGGCCGCCCGCGCCATGGATGCACTGGCACAGCTCAGCGGCTGTGAGGTGCATTCCAGCGTGATCCTGTCGCAGGTGGATGAGGACATGTTTAAGCGCCTGGGGCTGAACATCACCTACGATCCCGTATATCAGACCAACTGCCTGTATCATAAATAGCTCTGTGGACGGGGAAGCTGCTTCCCCGTCCATCTGTTTGTCAAAAGCTCTTTTGACAAGCCGTCAGTTTCGCCAGAAGTTGTTCAGGAAATTTCTGCGTTTGTGGGGTTTGTCAGCGGTCTGAGGGCGGCTCGCCTGCGCGAGCCGCCTTCATCATATCTGTCAATACCTGTATAACGCGCCCTCCGGCAGGCCATACTTCTGCTTGTTGGAGGTGAATAAATGAGCCTTAACAAAGTGGAGATCTGCGGCGTAGACACTTCGACCCTGCCCGTGCTGACGCATGAAGAAATGCGCGAACTGATGCAGCGCGCACACGCGGGCGACGGCGAAGCGCGCCGCAGGCTGATACAGGGCAATTTGCGGCTGGTGCTGAGCGTATTGCAGCGCTTTCACAACCGCAGCGAAAATGTGGACGACCTGTTTCAGGTGGGCTGCATCGGCCTGATGAAGGGCGTGGATAATTTTGATCTGAGCATGAACGTGCGGCTGAGCACCTACTGCGTGCCGATGATCATCGGCGAAATACGCCGCTATCTGCGCGACAACAACCCGATCCGCGTATCCCGCTCTCTGCGCGATACGGCCTACAAGGCGCTCAAAGCGCGCGACGCGCTCTCTGCGCGCAACGGCCGCGAGCCGGGCGTGGCCGAGATCGCGGTGGAAATGCAGCTGCCCGAGGAGGACGTGGTGTTCGCACTGGAGGCCATACAGGATCCCGTGTCCTTTTCCGATCCCGTATATCAGGACGGCAGCGACGCGATCTATGTAGCCGACCAGATCCGCGATAACCGCGTGAGCGAGGACGAATGGGTGCGCGACCTTTCTATTAAAAACGCCATCGACCATTTGCAGAAGCGCGAGCAGAAGATCATTCGCCAGCGCTTCTTCATGGGCAAGACGCAGATGGAGGTTGCCGACGAGATCGGCATTTCACAGGCCCAGGTCTCGCGGCTGGAAAAGGCTGCGCTGAAGCAGATGCAGAAGTATATATGAGGATTGTCGGCGTCTCCTTGTAGGAGTCGCCGACCCGCAAAGCTCTGGCTTTGCTAATCCTCTCCCTTCTAGAATTGTCGGCGTCTCCTTACTGGAGTCGCCGACAATTCTCATTTTTCAGTAAAGCAGGCAGCGGAAGCGCCGCCCGGCGCTTGCCTCCCAAATCGATCCGCGATCGCCTAGCCCAGGTAGCGCTTGAGCGTCGCGCGCACCGCGCCGATGCCTGCAATTTCTTCGCAGAAGAGCCGCTCTACCTTTTCGCCCAATCCGGCGACGTAGAGGTTGATGCCCCAGATATGGGAATTGGCAAGGATGGGGCGCAGCTGACCCGCATACGTTTCGGGCTGACCTACCTGCACGGCGCTGAGCTGCTGCGTCAGCTCGTCCGCCATGGGATCGGGCGCCAGCGGATAGGGCTTGCCTGCGTCATCCACCGCCAGCAGATAGCGCAGCCATCCGGCGATCGCCAGCGGAATGCCGGTGAGCGCCGCCGCGCTGCCGTCTCTGGCCACATAGGCCTTAATGGTCTCGCCGAAGCGGAAGGCCACGCCCTGCGAAATATCGGTGCAGATGCGCTGGCTGGTATCGCCCAGATAGGCGTTGGGAAAGCGTTCCTGAATGACCTCATCGATAAACGCTCTGGGGGAAAGAATGCCGGGATCCTCCACCACCGGAAGTCCCTCCCTGTAACCCACCTGCGCCGCCAGCCTGGAAAGCTGCGGATCGGCCATGCCGTCTGCGAAGAGCTCGTAGCCTAGCATCACATCGTAGGGGCCCAGCGCGCTGTGGATCGGGTTGAGGCATGCCGTTACCTTCATGCGCTCGGAGCGATTCACCGTGAGCCGATCGGCCATGTAAACCCCTGCCTTTTCCAGCGGCGGCCGGCCATTGGGGAAATTGTCCTCGACCACCAGATACTGCGGCCCTTCGGCGTTCACAAAGGGCGCGATATAGGTCTGCTTCGCGGTAATGACCGGCTGCATGTTCTCCACGCCGTCCGCCTCCAGCGCGTTTGCCACGTCCGTGCTGGGGCGCGGCGTGATCTTGTCGATCATCGTCCAGGGGAAGCTGACCGTATGCTCATCGGACACATAGTCCACGAAGCCTGCTTCCACAAAGCCGCGTTTTTGCCACTCGGCGGCGATCTCCAGCACGGAAGCGCGCAGCTTTTCGCCGTTGCGTGCCACGTTGTCCATGCTCACCAGCGCCAGCGGCAGCCTTCCTGCCTTGTAGCGTGCATACAGCATGGCGGTCACGATGCCCATCGCGCCAACGACCCGCTCCGGCCCCTGCTCTATATCCGCGCAGACGTAGCCGAAATACTTGCCCGCCGTATCGCGCAGCGCATAGCCCTTCTCCGTAATGGTAAAACTCGCCATCTGGAATTCGGGATGCGTGAATACTTCCCTCATGCGCATCCAGTCCGACGGATGATCTGCGCGCGCCTTGATGACCTCGGAAAGGCTGCCCAGCACGCGCCTGTTCACGCTGCCGTCGGCATTCAGGATCACCGAAATGACCAGGTTATCAAAGGGCAGGTATATCTTATCCACCACATCGAAATCAAAGGTTTCGATGCAGGTGATCCCACGATCCATGCAATTTTCCCGCAGAAGCCGGTCGGCGATGCCGCCCACGAACACGCGGAAAATATTGCCGATGCCGAAGTGCGCCCAGCGCGGATCGCGGTGGGTCTGCGCCGCCAGTGCTTCAGCGTCGTAGGGCGGCAGCTCGATGCCGGCCGCCTGCCATGACCTGACGTCCTTCAGGCCGTCATAATTCAGCTTCATGTTCTTCCTCCTTTATGGAATTGTCGGCGTATCCTTTTGACGTATCCTTTTAATGTAGTTGCTCCACGCAGCGCGTTTCAGATTCATGCGGATCCGCCGACCCGCGCAACTGCTTCGCAGTTCGCTAATTCCTTTCTCCTATGGAATTGTCGGCGTATCCTTTTGACGTATCCTTTTAATGTAGTTGCTCCACGCAGCACGTTTCAGATTCATACAGATCCGCCGACCCGCGCAGCTGCTCCGCAGTTCGCCAGTTCTTCTCTTTAAAAAAGAAACAGGCAGCGGCACATACGTTGACCTGTTTCTTTTTCATTTCCCGATCTATGGTTCGCTCAATACTCGATAACGCCCTTGACCACGTTGCGAATGTCCTTATGACAGGTTGCAAAGGCATTGATGGTATCGTCAAAGCTGAAGCGGTGAGACACGATCGTGCCCACATCGATCCTGCCGCCCGCAATGGCGTTGATCGCCGTGGGGAACAGGTTGCGATAGCGGAAGATAGACTTCACCGTCAGCTCCTTCGTGGACATGATGCCGGTATTGAAGCCATCCACGCGATCCTGCCCCAGACCCACGATGATCACCGTACCCGCAGGCTTAGCGCTGCTCAGGCAGCTGTCCACCGTGGCGGAGAAGCCGGCGCAGTCGATACAAACGTCCGCGCCGCGTCCGCCCGTGAGCTCCATCACCTTCGCGGCAAAGTCCTCTTCGGCGGTGTTGACTGCCACAGCGCCCAGCTCGCGCGCCTTGTTCAGCCGCTTTTCCAATACGTCGCCCACGATGATCTGCGTTGCGCCATAGGCCTTGGCTGCCAGCAGCGTTACCAGCCCGATGCAGCCCGCGCCCAATATCGCTACGGTCTGGCCGAGCTTCACGCCGCCCATGTTGCAGGCATGCAGCCCGATGGCCAGCGGCTCTACCAGCGCGCCCTCGGTAAAGCTCATATTGTCCGGAATCTTAAAGGTGAACGCTGCCGGATGCGCCACATACTCGCTCAGCACGCCGTCATACGGCGGTGTCGCCCAGAAACGCACATCCCTGCAAAGGTTGTAATGGCCGCTCAGGCACTCCTCGCACTTCATGCAGGGTACGCCCGGCTCCATACACACGCGGTCACCCTTCTTCAGCGACGTAACGTTCTCGCCCACCTCTTCCACGATGCCCGCGGCCTCGTGCCCCAGAATGAAGGGGAATTCCACCTTGAAATCGCCGATGGCGCCTTCGCGGTAGTAGTGCAGATCCGAGCCGCAAATGCCCACGGAACGCACCTTGATCAGCACATCGTCTGCGCCGATTTTGGGCATCGGCGCTTCGCCGACCTCGAGCTTTTCGATATCGGTCATATAGAAGGTCTTATTCGACATAGCCTTATCTCCTTATCAGTTGGTCTTGCGCTTATTGGACATGCAGTCCAGACCGACCGCTGCGGCCAGCACCAGACCCTTGACGACCATCTGTATGTATTCGGAAACATTGAGCAGGATCATACCGTTGGTCAGGCTGCCGATGATCAGCACGCCCGCCACCACGCCGGAAATGCGCCCAACGCCGCCGTTGACGGACACGCCGCCCAGCACCACGCAGGTGATAACATCAAATTCCAGACCCTTGCCGACGGTAGTCTGCGCAGAGCCGGAGCGCGACAGCAGCACGATGCCGGCCAGACCCGCAAAGAAGCCGGACAGGGCATAGATCAGATACTTCATCTTGTTGACCAGAATGCCCGAAAGCTCCGAGGCCTCCTCGTTGCCGCCAATGGCGTAGAAGTAACGGCCAAAGTAGGAACGATTCAGAATGAAGCTGCCCACCGCGAAGCAGAGCACCATGATAATGGCACACCACGGCACGGGGCCGAGCGTCCAGCGCGCAAAGAAATTGATGGCCGGATAGGTCTTGGTGAATCCGGATACGGGGCGGCCATTGGTCAGCAGGAACGCCAGGCCTTCAAACACGGTCTGGGATGCGAAGGTGGCGATCAGCGCGGGCATGCCGACGCTGGCCACCATGAAGCCGTTCAGCAGGCCGATCAGGATCGAAATCAGCAACGACGCCAGTATGGCGATCCACATGTTCACGCCCATGTTCACCATCATGTACGCGCAGACCATATTCACCAGCGTGATGATCGAGCCGATGGACAGGTCGATACCGGCGATCAGGATCACGAAGGTCATGCCCACGGATGCGATGCCATAATAGGACACCTGGCGCATGATATTGACAAGGTTGCTGCCGGAAACAAACTTTCCATGACTGAAGATCGCGAAGAACAGAACCTCTACAATTAATACGAGCCATATGGCGTTCCTTTTAACGTGTCTCATGACACCCGCACTTTTTCCCATATCAGGAAACCTCCTTTCGATCTACAATTGCAGAGGCGAGCGCCATGATCGCGTCGGCGTCAAAGTCTTCCTTCTGCAATTCGCCCGTCATCCTGTGTTCAGCCAGCACGATGATGCGATCAGACATGCCGATCAGCTCTTCCATTTCCGAAGAGATCATCAGCACCGAGCGCCCTTCTTCCACCAGCGCGTTGATCAGCTTGTATATTTCGTACTTCGCGCCGACGTCGATGCCTCGGGTCGGCTCGTCAAATATGATCAGCTGTGAATCCGCCGCCAGCCATTTGCCCAGGATCACCTTCTGCTGGTTGCCGCCGGACAGGTTTTTGACCATCTGACTCAGCGAAGGACACTTAATCTGGATCTCCTCCCGATACTTCTCCGCCGTCTTTTTCTCTATGCCCCGATTGATCACGCTCGCCTTGGAAATGCGATTGTAGATGGGCATATTGATGTTGTCCTTTACGCAAAGCCCCAGCAGCGCGCCATGGCGCTTTCTGTCCTCGGGCACCAGGGCGATGCCCAGGTCGATGGCCTCGCGCGGAGATTTCGGGTTGATCTCCTTGCCGTTGAGCAGAATCGTGCCCGATTCCTTGGCCTTTGCACCGAAGATCACCTGTGCCAGCTCTGTGCGCCCCGCGCCTACCAGGCCGCCCAGCCCCAGCACCTCTCCGGCGTGGATCTTCAGGCTCATGTCCTTATTGCCGTTGCCGCACACGTTCTTCAGCTCCAGCACCACCTTGCTCTTGTCCACGCAGGGCTTGCGCTCGGGGTACTTCTGGGTCATTTCGCGGCCGACCATCATGCGGATCAGCTGATCTACCGTGGCCTCGGAGGTCGTCAGCGTGTCCACATATTCGCCGTCGCGAATGACCTCGATGCGGTCGGTCAGACGGAATATCTCTTCCAGACGATGCGAGATATAAATAATGGATACGCCGCGCTTTTTCAGAAGCTCCACGACCCTGAACATACTCTCGACCTCGTTGCTCGTGAGCGGGGCGGAGGGCTCGTCCATGATCAGTACCTGCGCATTCTGCTGGATGGCCTTGGCGATCTCGATCATCTGCTGATAGCCTACGGACAGGTTTTTCACAAGCTCTCGGGGATCAATCTTGATATGGAGCTGTTCAAAGGCCTTGGCAGCCTCCGCCTCCATCGCCTTTTTGTCGATCGTGATCCCCTTGCGGATGGGGTGACCGAGGAACATGTTTTCAGCTGCGGACAATTCCCGAACATTGTTGAATTCCTGGTAGATAATGGCAATGCCGTTTTCTGCCGCCAGCTGCGGCGTCATGTGCGTAAATTCCTTACCATTGATCTTGATCTTGCCCGAGGTGGGCACCACTGCGCCGGAGCAGCATTTGATCAAGGTGGATTTACCCGCGCCGTTTTCGCCGATCAGGCCCAGAATTTCCCCTCGGCGCAGCTGAAGCGTAACATCGTTCAGCGCGACCACGCCGGGGTATTCCTTTCGGATATGCTCCAGTTCAAGCGCAAAATCTTCTTGCATTGCGCAGCCTCCTTTTGGAAAATACGAAGATCATACAGATTGCGCCCCCTCCCAGGAGGGGAAGGGGCGCAGCCAAACCATGGATCGGGATTACTTCATGCCGGCGATGATCGCAGCCACGGTGTCCTCGGTGATGGGGGTCACGCCGCGGAACACGTTCTGAGCACCCACGTTGTCAGCCAGGATCAGCGCATACATGGAAGCGCAGGCCGTGGCGGTGTCCACGTCAGAGCCTTCGAAGCCGATGATGCCCTTGGCGGGATAGGTGGGATCTTCCAGCTGCTCGAGCTGCTGCTTGGTAACGTCGGTGGTGAACACGCCCATGTCCTCGGGGATTTCGCCGTTGGTGTAGATGTTCAGCGCTTCGTCCGCACCGATCATGGCGCCAGCGCCAATGCCGGTCACGACCTTGGCGTTCGGATGCGCCTGCAGAGCGGTTTCAACAGCGGTCTGCGCCTCGGAGGCGATCAGGCCAGCCTGATTGGACACGATCTCATACTTACCGGGAGCAACTTCTTCCAGACCCATCATGATGCCCTCTTCGCGCTCGAGCAGGATCTTGGTCTGCGGATAGCCGATCATGATGACTTCGGCCTTGTTGTCCTCGGAATAATGCTCATTGATGAAGGCGCCGGCCAGCTTGCCGATCTCGGTGCCCAGGTAGGTGTTGTCCAGAATCCAGTTGGCGTCGGTGTTCTCCATGGGATCGTCCCAGCACATTACCTTGATGCCGGCTTCGCGCGCCTGAGCGCAGACGTCTTCGACGGCCGCCGCATCAGAGGGATGCACCATGATCAGGTCGCAGCCAGCGGAGATGAAGTTCTCGATCTGGCCGATCTGGGTGGCGGAAGAGTCATCGCACGCAACGATGGTGAACTCAGCGCCCGCTTCCTTCAGAACCTCGTCCAGCGCGGTCATAACGCCCGCCCAGTAGGCATTCTGCAGGGACTGGATGGTGATGCCCAGCTTCTTGCCGGACAGGATGGACAGGTCGGCCTTGGCATAGAGCTCAGGGGACGCCTGAACGCCTTCGGTTTCGCCGGTGGTCTCTGCCAGCGCGCATACGCTCAGCAGCATCAAGGCAGCCAGGATCAGTGCAACGAGTTTCTTCATGATATTCTCTCCTCCTATTATTCTCTATACGCCCTCTCTCAGGCGCATGATTCGAAATCCATTTGCCGCTGTCAATGTCGGCAGTTAAAGGCAGCGTCGATCAGAAGCAGGTAAACGCGCCGTCGACGATGAAGTCGGAGCCGGTGGTGAAGGTGGAGGTGTCGCCCGCGAGATACACGCAGATGCTCTCCAACTCCTCGGGCTTGCCCATTCTGCCCATGGGCGCCATGGCGTTCCACTGATCGATCAGCGCCCGCAGGTGCGGCGCAGCCAGTACCAGCTCGGTGCCGATATAGCCGGGGCTGATGCAGTTGACGCGCACGCCGCGCTTGGCCCATTCCACCGCGAGGCTCTTGGTGAGCTGAATGACCGCGGCCTTGGATGCGTTGTAGGAGCACTGCGGCTGGGGCACGTTGACGATGTGCGCGGACATGGAGGCGGTATTAATGATGGAGCCGCCGCCGTGCGCCAGCATGTATCTGCCGGCAATGGTATCGGTCAGGAAAATGGAGTTGACGTTTACATCCATGTTCTTCAGCCACTGCGCATAGGTCATTTCGTCCGCAGGCGCGTTGATGCAGATGCCCGCGTTGGCATGGCAGAAGTCCAGGCCGCCCAGCTTTTCGACGACCTCGTCCACCATCCGCTTCACGTCCTCCTCGTTGGTCACGTCGCACTTGATGGCGATGACCTTGCGGCCGGTCTTCTCAGCGAGCTCATTGGCCGTCTTGACCGCCGTCTCATAATCGAGGTCCACGATGGCCACATCCGCGCCCGCCTCGGCAAAGCCCGTCGCGGTGCACTTGCCGATGCCGCGCGCGCCGCCGGTAACAAAACCCTTTTTGCCGTCCAGCCTCATTCTCTCAACGATTCCCATAGCTAAGCCTCCTCGTTTTGAATTTGTAGTCTCAGTTTAATTATTGTCAAACTCATTTTATAAAATCATTTGCATTAATTGATTTGATTATATAACATAAACATTTCTTTGTCAATGTTGTTATTTGCATAAATTTTCCATCTACAAATAGTGCTATTTCTCTATTGCATCCAGCAGATTACATCTGTTAAAATAGAAGCGTATGGCTGCACCATCCGGTTTCCCATGCAGAACAGGAGGCAATATCATGCCCAAACGCATCACGCCGAGCCACATCAAGGCGAATAACAGGCAGCAGATTTACGATTATATATATCGGCAGCGCAAGGTTTCACAGCAGGACATCCTGTATGCGCTGCATCTGTCGCGTCCAACTGTGGCCGCAAACCTGGCCGAGCTTGAAGAGGAGGGCATGATCTGCAGGAGCGGGCAGATAGCGAGCGACCAGATCGGGCGCAAGGCCGTCGCCTATTCCATCGTGCCCGATTATCGCGTGGCCGTCGGCGTGGAGATCCTGCGCACGCGCACAAAGCTGATCGCCATCGACCTTTACGGCGAAAAGCTCCGGCGCGAGGTGGTCGAGCTCCAGTTTGCCAACGATCCCGCCTATTACAGCCAGATCTGCGCGTTCATCAATCGCTTTGTAGACGCGCTGCCGGTGTCCCGCGCGCAGATACTGGGCGTGGGCATCTCCGCACAGGGTCTGGCCTCCTCGGACGGGCAGAACATGGTCTACGGCGCGATCCTGAGCTGCACGGGGCTGACCATCGACGTATTTGAAAACGATGTGCACCTCCCCTGCCGCTTCGTACACGACGCCCGGGGCGCGGCGCTGTCGGAGCTATGGGTCTCTCCGGAGCTGACGGACGCCATTTACCTGTCGCTCAGCTCGCATCTGGGCGGCGCGGTCATTACCGACCGGCGCATTCTGCCCGGTAAGCACGGCCACAATTCCACCTTTGAGCACATCAAGGCGCGCTCCCGCGGCGAGATCTGCTACTGCGGCAAGCGCGGCTGCTGGGACACGCTGTTGTCCCGCCGCGCGCTCACCGGCGGCGACACGCTGGAGGAATTCTTTGAAATGGTGCATACCGGCGATGTGGACGCCGACCGGCATTGGCACGCCTATCTGAAAAACCTGGCGCAGCTGATCGCATCGCTGCACCTGGTCTACGATGTGGATTTCATCCTCGGCGGCCACCTTGCCCCGTATATCACCGAGGCGGATATTCGCTGCCTCTATGCGGAAATTCGCCAGCTTTGCCCCTTTGGCGAGGACGACGATTTCATCTGCATCAGCAAAATGCCCTCCCACAACATCACCGTGGGCATTGCCCTGCCCTTCATCACCACCTTTTTAGAGGAAGCGGGCGTGGAGCTGGGCAACGGTCGAATAGCGCCGATGTAAGCATATTCGGCTGTGTATCTATTTATGCTGCAAATGTGTTGAATAATATCTGTAACCCGTGATCGAGGAGGACAGCTTATGCCGCGTGAGACGGATTATCTGAAGGGAAGGGCCGCCATTGTGACCGGCGCTGCGGGCGGAATTGGCGAAAAAATCTGCATTGCACTGGCAGATATGGGCATCAATCTGGCCATTTCCGGCAGAAACGCTGAAAAGCTGCGTGCGCTCGCCGAAAGGCTTGAGGCGCGCGGCGTGCAAACGCGCGTCTGCGCGGGCGATCTGCGCGCGCTCACCTTCATACAGGAGATTCTGGATACCGCGCGTCAGGCGTTCGGCGGCATCGATATTCTGATTAACAACGCCGGCATCGCGCAAAACAGCAGCTTTGAGGAGGTCTCGCCCGAGCTGTTCGACGATATTATGGCCACCAACGTGCGCGCGCCCTATTTTCTGTGCCGCGGCGCGCTGCCCGAACTCGAAAGCTCAGGCATTGGCACGATCATCAACATCTGCTCGGTCGTCGCTCACAAGGGCTATCCGCGCCAGAGCGTCTATGCCGCCAGCAAGCATGCGCTGCTCGGCTTCAGCAAATCACTGGCGAACGAGGTGTATACGCGCAATATCCGCGTGCATGCCATCAGCCCCGGCAGCGTCTATACGGATATGATCGCGCTCGCGCGTCCCGACCTGAGCCCGGAGGGCATGGCGCTTCCGGAGGACATTGCCGACACCGTATGTTTCCTGCTGGAAAAGCGCCGCTCAAACGCCTGCATCGACGAAATTCAGCTTCACCGCAGCACCAAGGCGCCCTTCGCATAATCACTGATCTTTCCAAAGTCAACGGGGGCTGTGAAAGAACGAAAAGTTCTTCCGCAGCCCCCGTTACAGAGCACGCCGGCAAGTTCCGGCAGAATCGCCTGACATCAGCGCAATTCCTGCTCCAGCTCATCAAATATGGGTGCAGAGAAAAACTGCCCCAGCGTCATGTCCAGACCGTCGCAGAGCTTTTTGATCACGTTGATGGAAAGCTCCTTGCGCCGCTCGTCCAGCATGCTGTACACCGTAGACGGCGTTATGCCCGCGCGGTTTGCCAGCTCATTTGGCCGTATACCGCGCTCCTTCATGAGCTCCCAAAAACGCGCGACCACCGCTTCCTTCACTGTCATTATTATTTCACCTCCCCAATGAAATAATAATGGCTGATACGCGAAAGCGTATTCGCGTTCGCGTGATTTGGCGGTGCGCCCCACATTAAATTTGAATTTGAGATATGCAAAAGCGCCCGCATTCGACTAAAAATCGAATGCGGGCGCCGATAATAACGCCATGCCTTACTTCCGGTTCAGAATCTCCATAAATTCCTCGCCGGTAATGGTTTCACGTTCGAGCAGGAAGGCGGCCAGCTCGTGCAGCTTGCCCTCGTTCTCCTTGAGGATGCGGTCGGCCTTTTCGCGGGCGGCCTTCACGATCTTCACCACCTGCTGGTCGATCTTTTCAGCCGTGGCCTGCGCACAAGTCAGCGTGCTGTCCTGCCCCAGATAGGGATTATTCACCGCTTCCAGCGCCACCATGCCAAATTCCTCGCTCATGCCATAGCGCGAAACCATGCCGCGCGCGAGCTTCGTGGCCTGCTCTATATCGTTGGAAGCACCGGTGGTGATCCTGCCGAAGATCAGCTTTTCAGCCGCCTGACCGCCGGTATAGGTGGCGATCTTGTTCTCCAGCTCATCCTGGCTCATCAGAAAATGCTCTCCCTCATCCACCTGCATGGTATAGCCCAGCGCGCCGGAGGTACGCGGAATGATGGTGATCTTCGTGACGGGCGCTGAGTTGCTCTGCTTGGCGGCGACCAGCGCGTGCCCAATCTCATGATAGGACACGATGCGGCGCTCCTCCTCGCTCATCACGGCGTTCTTGCGCTGATAGCCGGCGATGACGGTCTCCACGCTCTCCTCCAGATCCGCCTGGGAGACGGCTGCCCTGCCCTGACGCACGGCGCGCAGCGCGGCCTCGTTGATGATGTTCGCCAGCTCCGCGCCGGATGCGCCGGAGGTAGCGCGCGCCACGGCGCCGAAATCGATGCCGCTTTCCAGCTGCACATCCTTCGCATGCACCTTCAAAATGGCGATACGGCCGTTCAGATCCGGCA
>CAKUOX010000012.1 GCA_934670175.1 uncultured Clostridia bacterium
CGCGACCAGCCCGCGCTGGAATCCGAAGGATTCGCGCGGCGCTGCCGGAACTTTGCTTCGCAAAGTCTCCGGTGCGTTTGAAGCAGTCGCGCCGCTGCAGTGTCCTGCAGGCGCGACCAGCCCGCGCTGGAATCCGAGGGATTCGCGCGGCGCTGCCGGAACTTTGCTTCGCAAAGTCTCCGGTGCGTTTGAAGCAGTCGCGCCGCTGCAGTGTCCTGCAGGCGCGACCAGCCCGCGCTGGAATCCGAAGGATTCGCGCGGCGCTGCCGGAACTTTGCTTCGCAAAGTCTCCGGTGCGTTTGAAGCAGTCGCGCCACTGCCTGCGGCAGCGGCGACCAGCCCGCGTTTCCTTGTCTTGCAGGGCTTTTCAGCGTCTGGCAGTCTGTTGACTTTGTCAACATCCTGAGCATGACTTTTGCCACGCTGTTCTTTCTTAAAATGTGCAACCTGTCTTATGCGCTTTTACCCGCGGGCAGCGTTTCTGACAGCGCACGGCTGCGAAGCTCAGCGCGGACGATTTTTTGCAATAGAACGCGCCGGTCGATACGTTTTGCGTACAGACCGGCGCATTTATAGCTTTACTTTTATTATTTCAGATAGGCTTTTTTGATCCAGCCGATATAGCTCTTATACTGCACCTTCGTCCAGTAGTTGCCCTGCTTGAGTACGGTTACCTTCGTGCCGCGGGGCAGAGTGGCGACCACGTCGTAATGCAGGCCGCCGCCCTCGCGCATGCGCACATAGCTCGCCGTCACGGTGCGGGTCTCGGACGTGCTGCCGCTGCTGGAGCCGCCGTTGACCTTGCTGCGAGACAGATAGTTGCGGTGCACATAGCCCTGCGTGCCCTTGCTGGTGCTCACCAGATAGAAGCCGCCGTTCTCGCCCAGCGCCGTCAGCTTCGTGCCCTTGCCCAGCTTCGTGATGACCACGGTGTCAGTGGAGGCGCCCGAGCGCATGTTCACGTTCGCGGTGGTGTACACCGTGAAACGGCTGTCGAAATAGTCGGTGCCGGAGGCGTAGTCGCCGCCATTGCCGGAGATATACAGGTTCTTGATGTAGCCGGTCTTGCCGGAATCGGTGCACACCTTCGTCCATACGTCGCCATCGACCAGAATGTCCACATGGTCGCCGTCGTGCAGCGTGCCCTTGGAGGTGTAATTCGTGCCGGGGCCGGAACGCAGGTTCAGCGCGCCGCCTTCGTAGGCGAGCTTTACGGTGGCCGCGCTGGCCGCCGCGGTCGTCAGCAGCGCCGCGAGCAGCAGCAGTGTAATAAATCTGGCAATTCTCGAGTGTTTCATTTTGGGTTTCCTCCTCATCGTGTGTGTTTGGGGGCGATTGCCGCGCCCTTTCCCCAATTAGATAGCTTTGAAGCGCGTTTGGTTCCCAATTTTTGCTGCTGGTAAATAATACCGGCGGGAATACGGATACGCGCCGCATATTCCACTGTAATATTCCGCGTTTCTCCTGAAATTTCCTGCCGTATTGGCAATTGTCGTACTTTTGTCCGTGAGATTGGCAGTTGTTGTCATTTTTGCGGCGGATTCAGGGCGCAGTGACGGCTTGCAAATCTGTCGCTGCCGGCGTAAAATAAAAACAGAGCGCGTTTCAGCGGCTTCGCAAACCAGGGGCGCTGCCCTGAAAATGCGCGCAATAACGAGCGAAGGGATGAAGAACAGAATGAAGAAAGTGTTTGGCCAGATCGGCCGCCTCAAGCGCGAGTGCATCGATGAATACCGCCGCCTGCATGAGCAGGACGTCTATACGCCGCGCTGGAAGGGCGTGCTGGACATGATCCACGATTGCAACATGCGCAATTATTCCATCTTTATCGAGGATGACGTGGTGTTCGGTTATTTTGAGTATGTGGGCGAGGACTACGACGCGGATATGGCCAAGATGGCAGCCGATCCCACTACGCAGGAATGGTGGAAGTGTACGCGCCCCTGCTTTACCCGGTATTCCGCAGATAAGGCCGAGGCCTTCTATACGGACATGGCGCAGATATTCTTTTTTGAATGAAGTTTCTGACTGTATGATTGAACCGCCGGTGTATACAACGCATCGGCGGTTTTGATGGACAACAGTATTGTTGTCCGTGAAAAGGGTCAGTCCTTGATCGTAATGCCTGGGCCATACGGCGCGAAGCCGACCATAATATAGGGACAGGTGCAGGCATCTCGATGTGCGCGCGCAAAGCTCCACATGCGCATGCACATTTCTTTTACGATATGTGCATTTTCAGGCGCGTTGATCCGGTTGTGCATCTCCAAAGGATCATTCCTCAGGTCATACAGCTCATCATAATCAAAGCCATTGAATACATACTTCCATTCATCCGTCCATACTGCGCGCTGGATACCGTACATTTCGTTGCCGTTGGATTGAGTAAACATCGCGTCTCGCCAATTTATTACCCGCTCGCTGCGCAGGAAAGGCAGCAGCGACCTTCCGGTAAAATCGTTTTTGGGAGAAATGCCTGCCAGATCTTCAATCGTCGGTGCAAAATCTGCCAAAGAGATCATCTCCCGATCTATCCGACCCGGCTGGATTCCGGGACCGGCTGCCAGGGCACAGATATTGTACGCGCCTCGAAAACATGGTAGTCCCTTTGCCCATAGGCCATGTTCAGCCATGGTATCGCCGTGGTCTGATAGGTAAAAGATAATCGTGTTTTCGGTCATGTTATTCGCTTCCACGGCATCCAGTATCTGCCCGAAGAGTGCATCTTCATAACTGCAAAAGGCCAAATACCGGCGGATACTTTCGATATGCTCCTCCCGAGTGAGGCGGAATTGTTCCCGAGTTCTCCGATATAATGCCGGACGATCCAGCATGGCATCATCAAAATTATCTGGGAGCTTGATCTCTACATCTGCATACATATCCAGGAAGCGCTGCGGTGGGATATAGGGGTCATGCGGTCCTAAAGTTCCCACATACATGAACATGGGCTTCTTTCCGTCATGTGCATGGATTGCCTCTACGGCGCAGCGCACAGTATCGTTGTCCGTAAATGGATTCTCGTTTGTTCCAAACTGATAATAAGCGGGATAACCGGGCCGTATGATGCGTCCGAAGTGCTTCTTTTCATTCACGCCGTCGATGCTGGCTGGATCGGAATAGAAGTGTGACCAATCTTCATCGTGCAGGTCATAGCCCCTGGACATATGTCCATAATTGCTGATAATCTGATAGAGATTATGGTCGAATCCGCGATCCTGTGGCTCATCAAAGGCGCTTACATGCCATTTTCCGGAAAAAAATGTTTCGTATCCGGCCTTTTGAAGATGCTCCGGAAAGAACTCTACGCCATCGAAGGTCGTGCGTGATATGGCATTATTGACCTCAACGTTGTGCCACACGCCGTGTTCCGAGGGATACAGGCCGGAAAAAAAGGTCGCGCGGCTGGGACAACAGTGGGGAGAGGGGCAATATGCATTGCTGAACTGCATTGCCCGTGTCCGAAAGCGGTCTATATTGGGCGTTTTGCAGATATGCTCCGGTAATACGGTATCGCCTCGCTGCTGATCTGTCATAAAGACGATAATATTGGGTCGATTATACATTATTCACACCTCACAGCTTGATTGGCTTGTCCTTGGACATTTGGGAAAAGCGGTCAAAGGATACAGCAAAGAGCAGCACGAGACCCTTGATCGTCCATTGCCAGTATTCATTTACGTTCAGGAGCGTCATACCATTGGTTAGTACGCCCATGATCAATACGCCCGCAATTACGCCGATGAGACTGCCTTCGCCTCCGCGCAGGCTGATACCACCCAATACACAGGCCGGAATAACATCCGATTCATAACGCTCGCCTGCGTTAGGTTGGCCGGAATTCACGCGCGCTGCAAGAATCAGGCCGGCAACGGCCGTCATCATACCGGATACGATATAGGCCTTATATTTTGCCTGACGTACATTGATGCCGGATAGGCGCGAGGCTTCGGAATTGCCGCCCGTGGCGTAGAGTACGCGACCGAAATTCGTTTTGTTGAGTACGATAAAGCCGATCACAAAAACTACTGTCATGATGATCACCGGTACGGGAATGGGGCCTACGTAGCCTTGCCCGAGCACAAGAATGCGTTCATCAATACCATAAATGGGCATGCCGCTGGTGATCAGGTAGATTACGCCGCGCAGAAAGATTTGCATACCCATGGTGCCGATCATCGGATGCATGCCGATGTTGCATACCAGGAAGCCGTTGATCAGACCTACGATCACACCGCCCAGCAAGGAGCCGCAGGCGGCAAGGAGGTAGTTTACGCCATGCGTCATCAGATAGGCCGAAAGCACTGCCGAAAGCCCCAGTGCAGAACCGACACCGACGTCGATATTACCTGAAATGATAACAAAGGACATGCCTGTCGCACAGATACCGATCACGGATACCTGACGTGCGATATTGATAAGATTTCTGGATGAAAGGAATTTATCGGAGGTAATACAAAAAAACAGAATCACCAGCAACAGTGCCATATAGATGCCATATTTTCGAATATCGAACTTCTTTAGTTTCATACTGTTTCCTCCTTGATACCGGATGCCAGTTTCAATATGCGTTCCTGCGTAGCTTCTTGTGCTGAGAGTTCGCCCACCAGACTGCCTTCATGCATAACCAGGATCCGATCTGACATGCCCAGCAGCTCCGGCATTTCAGATGAGATCATGATAATGACCTTGCCCTGAGCAACCAGCTCGCTCATCAGGTGATAGATCTCCTGCTTGGCGCCTACGTCGATTCCCCGAGTTGGTTCATCAAATATCAGTATGCGGCTGTTTTTCTGCAACCATTTGGCCAGCACGACCTTCTGCTGGTTACCGCCGGAGAGGTTTCGAACCGTCTGTTCGATGCCGGGGGTTTTAATGGACAGCTTGTTTACAAAATCGGTGGCTGCTGCTGCTTCTCTTTTTCGGTTGAGGAAGCCGTGGGGGAAGAGATCTTTCAGGCTGGCGTAGGAAATATTGTCCTTTACGGACAGATGCAGGAGCGCGCCGTGCTGCTTTCTATCCTCGGGAATCAGGCCGATTCCATTGGTTACGGCCTCCTTCGGTGAATGGTTTTTAACTTCCTTGCCGTCAATGTAAATACTGCCACGAGTGCGTTTATCCGCACCGAATATTGCACGTACTACTTCTGTGCGTCCGGCACCTACGAGACCGGCAAATCCCAGAATTTCTCCCTCGTAGGCGCTAAAGCTCACATCATGTACGACGCTTGTCGTCAGGTTTCGTACCTCCAGCACTTTTTTGCCCCGAAGGTATTCCTTTTTCGGATAGGAGTTTCCCAGCTTACGGTTGACCATCAGGGTAATAAGCTCTTCCTTGGAGGTGGTGCTGACGGGCAGTGTCTGTATATATTGCCCGTCACGGAATACGGTTACCGTTTCGCATATGTCAAATATTTCCTCCATACGATGGGAGATATAGATGATCGCTACGCCGCGCGCCTTCAATCTCCTGACGATTTCATACAGATATTTCATTTCGTTCACCGTCAGTGGTGCACTGGGTTCGTCCATGATCAGCACGCGCACATTTTGCGATACAGCCTTGGCAATTTCCACCAACTGCTGATAGCCAACGGTCAGGTGGTTTACGGTCTCATAAGCATTGATCTCAACGCCGAGTTGCTCTAGAATATTCTGTGCTTCGGAATACATGCGCTTATAATCTGTAAAACCGTTTCTTTCAGGGAAGCGACCCAGAAAGATATTTTCCGCGACCGTCATTTTGGGAACCAGATTAAACTCCTGATAAACGGCAGCAATGCCCAACTCGATGGCTTTGGCGGGCGTATTCTTTTCAATTCGTTTGCCGTCAAACCAGATCTCTCCAGAAGTAGCTTCGATTGCACCGGTGATCACCTTGATCAATGTGGATTTTCCAGCGCCATTTTCACCAACTAACGCATGAACCTCGCCGTGGTTCAAACAAAAATTGACCCCGTTGAGGGCATTGACGCCCGGATAGCATTTGGTGATTCCTTTAAGTTCCAATATTGGCTTCATAGAATGTTCTCCTTGCCTGTCCGTGGGGAATTTTCCCCGGTGCCTTAAACAAAAGACACCGGGGAAAGAAGGGGTTTGTCGAAATATTACTTCAGATAATCTGCTACATTTTCTGCGGTGACCTTTGCAACCTGAACATTGATGCGCTCCTCGATAGGTCCATCGGCCAGGATACGCGGAATGGTTTCAAGGATCATGGTTGCTTTTTCGGCAGGATTGTTGTCCACAGTGCCGATGTACATGGTGCCATCTGCGATTTTCTGATAGGCTTCTTGGAGACCGTCAACACCCACGACAAAGGTCGAGCCCACTTCGCGTCCTGCGGCGGTGAGCGCCTCAAAGCAACCTAAGCCAGCAGTGTCATTCTGACAAACGAAGCCGGTAATGTTAGGATAGCTTTGTAGGATATTCTCTGTCACCTTCAAGCCCAGTTCGGCGGTGTTTGCAGTCTGTTCCGCGACGATTTCTGCATTTGAATTTTGAGTAACACCATCCTTGAAGCCGTTGGAGCGCTGGATCAACGTTTCAGAAACAGGGCGATTCAGAATGCCGACCGTGGCGGTCTCGGTCATGTTGGCATTGATCCATGCAGCGGCGATTTCGCCTGCAGCATAGCCATATTCATATTCGGAGGTGCCGATAAAGGCATCGCGAACCGGAACATCCTGATCCATGGAAATGATGATGATGCCTGCATCGTGGGCCTCTTGCAAAACAGTGCCCAGCGCCATACCGTCTACGGGGGTGACGACGATGACGTCTACTTCGTTGATAATGAAGTTCTCAATAGCCGTTACCTGTACGGCAGGATCGGATTTGCCATCGTTCAGGATGTACTCAAAGCCCAGCTCTTCACATTTTTCGCGCATGGCATTGCTGACGTTTACGAAGTATACGTTAGAAAGATCGATTACAGTGTGGCCGATGGACAGCTTTTCAGGAAGCTGGTACTCCGCGACAGATGCTGCACACAGCATCAGTGCGATCACTAGGATCAGGGACAGGGTTTTCTTCATGATGGATTCTCCTTTTCACATATATTTAAGAGCATATTCGCCTACGCCCTTAATTTCTGGATCCATTCAGTTAGCACAAAGGCTCAGAAATTCCGGTGCCAGTGTTCCCACGACTTCGCAGAGCGCTGAAGCGGCTGAGTAGCCGCGTTCTTGCGCAGGTGAGAGTGCGTTCAAGGCATTGTTGCCAAAATAATCCAGAAATGCCGAAGCCTGTGGTACATGATAAGTTTCGCTTTCGGCGCTGGAAATGCTGCGCACATACAGTGCATCTACCATTTCACGATAGCGTGCTTCACCCAAACGAACGTAGCCCAGAAAGCGCTTTGCCAGGCGTATATTCTTGCTTCTGGATAGTATCGCCGTGCCATATTGAGCCACCAACGGCGTATTGTTTGCTGTGTCCATGTCAGGCAGTGGACAGATACGCACCTGGCCGGAAAGAGCCGGCATGCTGGCGATGAATTCACCGGCATATTCCAGCGGAGCCGCTACACATAGATAATCGCCGGATTGGAAGTCGTCGTAGAAGCGTTGATTGTAGATGTCCAGTCCTTCCGGGATCGTGATCCAACCGGCACGAATGGCTTTTTTTAAGCGATCATACACTTCAACGAAGGCTTCCGAACGCAGTACACTGTTCAGATCCGTCAGATTTGCAGCATCTGGATCCTTCTGCAGCATCATGGCAAGCAAGAGATCCCAGTTATTTACATCCATAGCGAGCAGACTGATACCGTTCTCTCCGAGCTTTTCTCCCAACGCGAAGAAATCATCCCAATTTTGGATGCTTTCCACGTTGATTTCCTGCTCGCAAAGCACATTTTCATTGACAAACAATACGATTTCGCCCAGGCCATAGGGCAGTGCAAGCAGGGTGTTATTGAAAGAAAAAGCGTCCAGTGCCGTTGCCTTGGGCATATCCTGCTCGGAAAACAGTGAACCCAGCGGATAAAGAAACATGCTATGCTCCGCGCTGTTTACGAACTGATGCATATCCGTAAAGCGTATATCTACCAGATCCGGCACCTGTTCATCGTTTAACAGAGATTTGTTGATCTGATCGACGATGAAGCTGCGGGAGTATACCTGAACATCCAGGTCAATCTTCTCCCCGTCTGTGTACGCATTGAAGCTTTGAGCACAGGCACGCATGTAATCTGCGTAGTTCTCACTTACCGTCCAGAAGGTAATTTGCGTAGCATCGTTCTGTAACCTTTCTTTTGGCGCTTTCAGATCATAGAGCATTATGCCTGCAATGCCGATTGCAAGTATAAGTACGCATGAACCCAGCCAGAGCAGCAGCTTTTTAATCTGCATAGACCTCTCTCTCCTTGCTGTCAGTATATACTTTTTGAGCCTTTGCGACCATAGCACATTTTTTACTTTCACATACATATTTTTACATCTTGTGCAAATCATGCTTTACAACTCCGCGGTATATGATACAATAATTCTAATCTGAAGATATTGTAACAAAAGGCAGGTTCAACTATGCAGAAAAAGCTCTATAGTATTCTGCGAAATACCTCAGTTTTCAAACGCCTGTGGATATCTACCATTACAGTTGCGTTCATCCCTACGTTTTTGATCTCTGCCCTGTTGCTGCTGGTTTTCTGGAATAACTTGAACGCTCGTACAAGCGAGTACGCAGGTAGTCTTTCCTTTCAGATGGCCAGTTATATGGAACTGCAGATTCAGCAGCTCAACAATGACATTACGAATTTTTCCATTATGGACAATACCGCCGATTTCCTGAAGGATTATGCCTACATGGATCGACGAGAGCGCTATCTGGCTCAAAAGAGGGTTCAGGCAGACATAACCAGTCAATTTGGCAAGCTGTATGACATCTCAGATATTATACTGCTTACGAACGATTTGCGCAACACCGTATATATCTATGGCAGCACGGATCATAGCTCCGTCGTATCACCAGAAAAGGCGACGGCCATTATTGCCGATCTGATCAAACACAATACGAATACGTTCTATGATACACAGACTTCCGGAAATGGCGGACTTATCATTGTCAAACGCATCGTGAATCACAACACTGGTTTTATACAGGGCTATATTCTCGTTCAAATGCGCGAGACTTTCCTTTCTACGGTCTATCGAGACCTGGATGCGCGCAGCACGACCAGCGACATTTATATTATCAATGCCGTAGGTACGGTCATGTCTTCCAGCCAGCGTCAGGACGTGGGACTCAGATTTCCCCAGAAAGTCATCGACGTCATGATAACGACTGAGGGCGTGCTGTCCAAGGTATCTGGTATCAGTAATTCCGAATCTTATCTCTGTGCTTATTCCCGCTTGAATACCATGCCAGCGATGGTGCTGTGTCTTGTTCATCGGAATTATCTTGCCAACGATATGCTCTCTGTTTCGCTGGTCGTGTTTTTAGTCGGTGCCGTGCTGATCCTGCTCGCTTCCGGCGCTTCCACACTCGTTATGAAGAGTATTACGATGCCCATATCGAATCTCATCAGTCGTATGCGTATGGTACAAAACGACAGACTTGTCGTGGGGGAACCAGATATGCATACTGACGAACTGGCGGTGATGAACAATACCTACAACGAAACCGTACTTCGTCTGCGTAGATCCATAGAGGATATACAGCGGGCGGAGCAGGAGAAAGTGGCGTTGGAATTGCGCGTCCTTTCCGCCCAGATCAATCCCCACTTTATTACCAATACTCTTAATACCATTCGCATGCTCGCTCAAATCCAAAATGCACGCAATGTGGAGAGTATGGTTGGTTCGCTCATTAATATTCTCAGCGCTCGCCTGCGCAAGCATGATGCACTGGTTCCGCTCATAGAAGAATCCATGCTGCTTCAGGACTATATTAACCTGCAGAATTATCGCTGTATCACAGATATATCCATTGATATTTCCATAGATGAATCGGTACGCAATTGCCTGATCCCGGTGTTTACGCTACAGCCGCTTGTGGAGAATTCTTTGCGGCATGGGGGCCTTGATGCCAGGATCGATGGCTGGATCATTGTTAAAGCTTATCGGGTGGACGACGACGTGCACATATTGGTTTCCGACAACGGTGCCGGCATCTCGCAGCAGCGCCTTCGGGAGGTTCAGGAGCTTTGTAGGGAATCTACGCAAGCACCAACAAAGCACATCGGTATTCAGAATATAAACCAACGCATTCGTCTGCTTTTTGGCGGGAATTATGGCCTGACTATTGCCAGCGAACAGGGCTTATTTACAGAAGTAGACATTTGCATCCCATTTCAACAGCACGACTGCGCTGAACCTGTGGAGGAGGAGAGCAAAACATGATCAGAATTCTGTTGGTGGACGACGATCCTTTTTTTCACACCACTTTTTTGAGCATTGTGGATTGGAACAGTTTAGGTTGCTCCATCATCTGTCAGGCGGAAAGCGGGCAGCAGGCCATTGCCCTGCTCGCGCGGCAGGCGGTTGACGTGATGATTACCGATATGGTAATGCCGGGGATGAACGGTGTGGAGCTGATCCATTATGTGCGCCAGGAATATCCGCATGTGAAATGCGTTGCACTGAGCAGCTTCGATGATTTTGACTATGTACGCAAAAGTATGCGCGAAGGCGCAGTAGACTATCTGCTAAAGCATGTTCTAAACAGGGATACCATACAGGAACTCATCACTTCATTGTCTCCTGCTTCTCAAAGCACGCATGTTGTGGATGAACGTCATATTTTCAGCGATATGATGGCGGCAATGATCCAGGACAGCAATGTCAGCTCGGCACAGTTGGAGCATATCATCCGAGAGCTCAATGTGAGTTTTCCTGAGCCTCCGCTATTGGCTGTTTCCATACGCTTGCAGGATGTAACTGCGCTGCTGAAGCGCTTTGAACAGAACGATCGCTATATGCAGTTTCTTTCCACAACTACAAATATCATTCAGGGCGCATTGGAACACTATGGCAGGGCGCTGTGTGCGTGTAACAGGCATGATGCGGTCTATGCCGTTATTTCTAACGAGCGCTTTTTCAGCCGCCTTTACGCAAGCCAGGTGTGTCATCTGTTGAAAAAGAGCTTACCCTCGATTTTGAATCGCTATTGTAATGTCAATGTTGCTATTGCCACCAACAGCACATGTGATACCCTGGACGACGTATTGCCTGCTTTTCATACCCTGGAGGCGGAGCTTGCATGTCAGGCAGGCACGGATTATTTGCGCGAACAGTGTGCGGAAACACCGGTTATTTCCATTCGCCTGGAAACAGAGCGATGCCTTGTCGAATGGATGCAGAATGGCACCTTTGAAGATATCCAGCGCACCATCTGCGATGAATTTAATGCCTGTCGCGCCCAATCGCCATCGAGAAATGCGATCGCCCATATTTCCGTGGAGTTTTTGAATCTGCTCAATCGAATCTGTAAGAACGAAGGCATACCGCTCGCAGAACTATTTCCGTCGGATTCATCGCCCTATTCAGTGGCAACGCGCATCTCTTCGTTTGCAGAAACCGTGGGGTTTATTACGGATGGTTATCGCGTTCTCTACGCGCGGTTGCACGATCAGATCGATCCTGACAATATCATCGTGCAAAACGCACTGCGCGTTATTCGAAGTCGCTATCATGAGGACATCTCCTTGTCAAGCGTCGCGGAGACCATCCATTACAGCGCTGCCTACCTGAGCCGGATCTTTAAATCCGAAACCGGTAAGGGATTCGTCCAATATCTTACGGATTATCGTCTTGCCCGGGCACGGCAGCTGATGGATAGCAGAGCAATGCCGCTGCGGCTCGTCGCAGAGCGTACCGGTTTTCCCAACTACAATTATTTTTCCCGCATTTTTAAGCAGCGCTTTGGAGAAACCCCGCAGGAATATATTAAAAGGGGCAGGTGCGGCGTTGGAACCCAACAAACGGAATAGCGGAGCGCACATAGAACGAGCCGCCAGTCGATTATTTCTGGCGGCTCGCCTTCCTTAAAAGCAGAAATCAGCAGAAATTGATTTTTCTGATAACTATTTTATTGTTCAGGGTTCTTCTTCGAGCCAGCGAACGGCGTCCCAGATCTCCTCGCCGTTGTTGGCCTGCCTGGGACCAGGCGTGCTGCGGCCGTTGCGTACATATTCCACCAGGCGCTTTCTAAGGCGCTGTGCGATGGCGGGATGCTGATCGATTACGTTCACGCGCTCAGAAATATCGCGGCTCAGGTCGTAAAGCTGGAAACGCGGCATGTCCTCCGTTTCCTCACCGGGTGCCGGATAGGACCAGCCGCCGGAGCCGGGGCACATCTCCAGCTTGAAATGACCCATACGAATAGACAAATCGCCGCACACACTCTGGTGCACCAAGTCGCTGCGCACTGCGGGCATATCTGCATCCAGCCAGATCGGCAGGTTGCTCACGCTGTCTACGGCGGCTTCAGGCGGAAGCTCTGTATCAAGGATATCGGCCATCGTCGCCATGAAATCGCACAGGCACACGAGCTCATCGCTGCGGCCGCCGGCGGGGATCACCTCGGGCCAGCGCACGATCAATGGAATGCGATGTCCGCCTTCATAAATATCCGCCTTATGGCCGCGGAAAACGTAGCTGGGATTGTGTCCCGCTGCCAGCAGCTCTTCGAAGTTTGCCATCGGCGAGCAGCCGTTGTCCGAGGTCATGATGACTATTGTGTTTTCATACAGACCGGTTTCCTTCAGCTTTCGGGTGATACGGCCGACCATTTCATCTACCATCAGCACGAAATCGCCATACTCATTGGTGCCGGATTTTCCCAGGAACTCTGCAGACGGCAAAATCGGTGTGTGAGGTGCAGGCATCGGGAAGTAGATGAAAAAGGGATCTTCCTTATATTCATCGATCTTGTCCAGTACCTTCTGCGTCAGATGAGGCAAAACATCCTCATGAACGAAATCCGGAGCCGTCGGCCCCTTGCGCCAGAAGCGCTTGCCGACATCCTCAGTCTCATGATCCGGCAGCTGCGTAAAGCGGTCGTTTTCGATATAAATATAGGGCGCCATGTCCAGTGAAGCGCTGATACCATAGTAATAATCGAAGCCATTGGTGATAGGTGAGCGCTCGATCTTCCCGGAATAATCTACGCCCGCGCAGGCTTCATAATCGGGCAGCAGCTCGAATTCATCCGTTTTTGCGAATTCCATACCCAGATGCCACTTGCCGATCGCAGCAGTGTGATATCCGTTTTGCTGGAACAGGTGTGCGACCGTCATTCGTCCTTCCTCGATCAGCGGGCTGGAATAGCCGCTCATAACGCCGCACTTCAGGCGGGAACGCCAATTGTAGCGTCCGGTAATAATGCCGTATCTGGAGGGCGTGCAGACCGCGCTGGTCGCGTGCGCATCCGTAAAGCTCAGGCCGTTGGCTGCCATGTCGTCGAAATTCGGGGTCTTAAAGGCTGCTTTTTCATTGAATGCGGATACGTCGCCATAGCCCATATCGTCTGCCAGGATATAAATTACATTTGGTTTCTGTTTCATTGTATTTCCTCCTTACCACCATTTGATGAGATCTGTAACTCGATTGCGCAGATCTACGAATTCAGGATCTGCTATGTCCCTGGGGCGCGGGATTTCATCCGCCACGAGCTCACGAACCTTCGTAGGCTTGTTGGTCAAAACCAGTATTTTCTCCGCCAGATAAACGGCCTCTTCAATGTTGTGCGTGATGAACAGAATGGTGGTGCCTGTGGCCTTCCAGAGCTTGACCAGTTCATCCTCCAGCTTGAAGCGCAGTTCGATATCCAGCTGACCATACGGCTCGTCCATCAGCAGCAGATCTGGCTTTGTGGCGAAAGCACGGGCAATTGCGACACGCTGCAGCATGCTTGAAGAAAGCTGTGCGGGATAATATTTGCGGAATTGCGTCAATCCCACGATATCCAGCATTTCATCAACGCGCTCCTGCTTCTTTTTCTTGTTAACGTGCTTCATTTGCAGACCGAAACCCACGTTTTCTTCGACAGAAAGCCAGGGCATGGTGGACGTCTCCTGAAAAATATAGGAAATATTATGCTTTTTTAGATCTACAGGCTCGCCGTCTACCAGGATTTCGCCGGCTGTTATATCGTACAGCTTTGTGAGACTGTTGAGAAAGGTCGTTTTTCCGCAGCCTGTCGGGCCGACAATGCACATGAAATCATGATCTGCCACTTCAAAGGAGATGTTGTCCAGCACCAGCAGATCATCAAACTTTTTCGTAAGGTTTTTTACCTGAATTCCTGCCATGGTTGCTCTCCTCTCTACATGGTTTTATCTACAATTTCGGTGATCTCTTTGCGCAGGCGCAGGAATTCGGGGTCGACGTAATCGCGCGGACGCGGCAGGTCGATCTGATATTCCTTCTTGATGGTAGACGGGCAGTTGCGCATTACAATGATGCGATCCGCCAGATACAGCGCTTCCTCGATATTATTGGTTACAAATACGACAGTCTTGCGCTCCTTGGAGCAGATTTTTTCCAATTCCTCCTGCATCAGGTAGCGGGTCTGCGCATCCAGCGCGCCAAATGGCTCGTCCATAAACAGCACACGGGGATCGTTGCAATAGGCGCGGGCGATTCCGACACGCTGCTTCATGCCACCAGACAGCTTTACTGGAAACACATTTTCAAAGCCCTGCAAGCCTACCAGGTCGATATAGTGCTGCGCGCGCTTGCGGCGTTCCGCCTTACTCATGCCGCGTACCTTGGGGCCATATTCCACATTGCCCATGGTCGTGAGCCAGGGGAACAGGGATATGGTCTGATACACCACGCCGCGCTCAGGCGCAGGCCCCTTTACGACCTTACCGTCCAGCATCACAGTGCCGGAGGTACTTTCCTCAAGGCCGGAAAGCAGGTTGATCATCGTCGTTTTGCCGCACTGCCCCGCGCCGAACAGCACTACAAATTCATTTTCCTTCACCGAAAGGCTGATATCTTCGATAACGACCTTCTCACCCTCCGGCGTTTGATAGCTCTTTTTCAGATGCTCGCATGACAGAATCACGTTTGCCAAAGCAAGCCGCCTCCTTCCTTCAGTCCAGCTGTGTCAGACGCCGCCGACATTCCATTCGCACAGCTTCTTTTCGAGATTTCGCAGCAGCGTTGTCAGCAGCAGGCCGACGACGCCTATGGTAACGATACCCACCATGATCTGCTGCATGTTGTTCGACTCCATACCGGTAACGATGATCCAGCCGACGCCCTCTGAAGAACGCACCATTTCAGCCGCGACCACCGTTGCCCAGCTGGTTCCGAGCGCGACCTGCATGCCGGAAAAGACATAGGGGATGGATGCGGGAAGAACCACAGTGGTAAATACCTGTACGCTGTTTGCGCCGAGCATCTTTGCTGCACCTATCAGCTTTGGATCCACCTTCTGCGCGCCTGAAAAGGTGGTATAGGCGATGCTTGCAAATGCTGACAGGAAGATGATAAACCATTTCATGGATTCACCCAGACCGAACCACAGGATCGCCAGAGAGATCCATGCGATAGGCGGAATGGGGCGTACGATTTCATAAAACGGGCGAAAGATTGCACGAATCCAGAGATTGCGCGCCATGCCCAGGCCCAGCACATTGCCGATGACACATGCCAGAAGATAGGCGACCAGAACGCGGCTCAGGCTGTACCCGATATGGCCGAGAATGGTATGCTTGCCGATGGGCTCCACAAAGGATCTGCCCAGCGCCGCGAGCACCTTGACAGGAGATGGCATCAGCTTGCCGAATTCCGTACCGGTCGTGGAGATCTGCCAGACAACCAGAAACAGGAAGATCGATATTACCGCCGCGCCTATGGATTTCAGCATGCGACGAAGTGCAAATTTATTCATTACCATCTTCCTCCCTTCAATACAGCGCGCTCGATCAGTGACAGTATCCAGGTCAGCAGCGCACCTACGATGCCTACGGCGATCATGCCCGCGATGATTACATCTGGACGACCGATACCGCGGTTTTGCTGGATCATGAAGCCAAGTCCGCGCGAGGACGCCAGCATTTCTGCCGCTACCAACGCGCCCCAGCTGTTGCCAAGCGCGACGCGCAGCCCTGTTAAGATCATGGGAAGGGCTGAAGGAATGGCGATCCGGAACAGTTGCTGCAGGCGGGTCGCGCCGAAGGTCTGTCCTACCCAGAGATGCACGGCCTTTGTTTGCTTGATGCCGGAATAGGAATTGATGACCATGGCGGTAAACGACGAAAGGAATATGACCATCGCCTTGGAAAGCAGACCGATGCCGAACATGACGATCATGACGGGGATCCAGGCAATGCCGGGAATCGGGCGGATCAGGTCGAACAGCGGACGGATGAACATGTCTGCACGCTTGTTCCAGGCCATCAGTATACCCAGCGGCACGCCGACCAGTATGCCGATGACATAGCCGGTCATGGCGACCTGGAGCGATGCACCCAGGTGCTGGAGCATGGTCGCGCCATCTGGATTGGGATTGGTGAATTTGTTAATAAAGGTACTTAATACGCGCACCGGACTTGGAAGCACCATGCGGGGAACCACTTTCCAGACATCCGTGCATAAATACCATACCAGCAGGAACAGAGCGATCGTAAGCAATGTAACCATGGTATAGCGCCGTTTGAATTGCTTTTTCAAGCGTTTCACCCCCTATAAAGCGCTCGCTTTGCCGCAAGAGATGCGGTTTTGAGCCTAAAAAAGCGGACTCGTCCACGCGGACGAGTCCGCTAACAGGATTAGAATTCAGGCTGACGCACCGTGCCGCCGATCGCCTCGCTGATCAGGGAAGCGTCATAGCAGGTCTCCATCGCGTCCATCTGCCAGTCTTCAATTTTACCAATGCCGACGTTGAAAGCAGCGTAATCATACATGGCTTCACCAAGAATATAATCCTCGCTGAGCATGAATTCGATAGAAGGATAGGGACGATCCTTGATCTCCTGAGCCATCGTTTCATCGTCATAGGTGCGACCCTCGGATGCGAACCACTTCATGCACCATTCTGCGCGCATGGCCTCGTCGTTGATAAAGTCCTCAGTGGCATGGTAGTAGGCGCGCAGGAACTTCACAACATCATCGCGGCGCTCTTCGATAACCTCGTTGCGCGCAAAGATCATGTCGTACAGCGCAGTCTCAGTTGCGTCCTCAAAGGTGCAGATCTTCACGCCGCCGCCGGCTTCCGCCTGGTTGGAGTAGGGTGCAAAGGTCGCAATGGCATCTACTTCATCCGTAAGGAAGGCCTGCACTGCAGAGGACCAATCCATGTTCACCAGGGTGATATCCTGGTCGGTAAGGCCGAACTGCTCCAGATAGCGCAGCACGTTGAACTGGCTGGCGGTACCCAGGCTGCAAACGATGGTCTTGCCCTTGATCGTATCGGCACTGCCGTACATTTCAGGATACTTCTCGACCTGGCCCTTTACGGTCAGAATGTCAGAATCGGGCTTGACCCAGATGCCCATGCCGCCGGACATTTCGGAATCACCGATCAGCGTTACCATGCCGCTTGCCAGGGCGAAGACCGTCGCTGCGCCGGAGCAGGCGACATCGAGCTCGCCAGCCATCATCGCTTCATTAATGGCGGCGCCGTTCGCGAAGATAACCATTTCGATATCCAGGCCTTCGTCGGTAAAATAGCCGTTTTCGAGTGCCAGCTGTACCGGTGCGCCGACGGCGGACGGCATCAGGCCAACGCGCAGGGCGCTCTCTGCGAATGCGCCGCTCATTAGCAGCATTGCGATCAGAACGAGAGACAGGATTTTTTTCATGGGTTTATTCCTCCTTTTATTGTGTTCCCCTTTAGGGAAATTGTGATCTGTCCATAAAATGATAACGTTCTCATTTTTATCTATAAAAAACGGTTATCCCGTTTTTTATTTAATCGGAGCGCAGGAATTCCGGTGTACCAGTTTTGTATCCATCTGTTCAAAGTATCCTTCATAATCCGTTTTGTTTTCGATCATATCAAACAGGATCTCCGCGATCCGGCGACCAAGCCTTTTCATTGGCTGCGTTACGGTGGTAATTTCCCATGCTTCAGCCAGCTCTTCGCCGCCCCAGCCCAGCAGGGAAATATCCCTGGGAATCTCCATTCCACGCGACTTCAATTCAAACCATGTCGCCCGGTACAGAGGGTTGTTCAACTGGTATAGAACCGTGATGTCCGGATGCGTATCCAGCAGATCCCCGATAACTGCTCGCGCCACCTCGAGGCGGTGGCTCTCTTCGCAGAAGCGTACCAGTTCTGGATCAAAGGGCAGACCGTGATCTGCGAGTGCTGCCTTGAATCCGGCCAGACGCTCGGTCATGGAAGAGAGACTTCGATTGGATGCAGTAACGCCGATCCTTCTGTGTCCCAGTGACAACAGATATTTTGTGGCCTCATAGCTGCCCTTATAATTGTCGCACTGTATCGTGGGCCAACGCTTTTGGCCTACCCTGCGGTCGAAGAAGATTATTGGCGTATCTGAATCGATGATCCGCTGATACTCTGCCGGCAGTGCCGCGTTGGCATCCATACACGACGAGATCGCGATCCCATCCACGCGGTGCTCGAATAACGAATTAAGGTGCATCAGCTCGCGCTCGGGACGTTCGTTGGTATTGCAGACCAGTAGATTATAGCCCTTTTCAGAAGTGTATGCCTCTACTTCCAATACCAGCTTTCCAAAGAACGGCGCCTGAATGTCGCCGATGATCATGCCAATGGTCTTCGTATGCTGCATGCGCATGCTCTTGGCAATGGCGTTGGGTACATAGGATAATTCCCGCGCACAATCCTGCACACGTTTGCGCGTCTTTTCCGAAACGCTTCCATAGTTGCCCATGACCCTTGCCGCGGTTGCCGTCGATACGCCGGCCATTTCCGCAACATCAACGATGGTGACCCCTGTCGTTTTTCGCTCGCTTTTAATCATAATCCTCATGCATTGCTTGATTGATAACGTTCTCCATTAGTATAATCGACCAATTTATAATTGTCAATAGTGTTTTTGAATATTTTCATCCAAAATTTCACGCCGAGGACGCACAGGCTCTTGCGTACGTCTCCGTTTTATGTAATAATTGTTCTGCATCGTCAGAGCGCGGTATCCGCGCTTGTAAGGGGGAAAATTCATGCCTGCTCTGTCTATCATGGTCAAGCCTGTTTCCGGCGCATGCAATATGCGCTGTCGGTATTGCTTTTATGCGGATATTATGCAGCATCGCGAAACGTCGTATTATCCTAAAATGACGCTGGAAACGTTGGAAACGCTGGTGCGTCGTGCGATTCATTTTGCAGACGGCCCTGTTTCCTTTGCGTTTCAGGGAGGCGAACCTACCCTGGCGGGGCTGGATTTCTATAGGGCGCTGCTTGAATTTGAGCGGAAATACAATACACGCGGCCTGCCCATTGACAATTCTTTGCAGACCAATGGCTATGCGCTCAGTGATGAGATGATAGAGTTTTTTGCGCGCGAGCATTTTTTACTGGGCGTTTCATTGGATGGGGACAGCCTTGCTCACGATCAAATGCGCATTGATCGCAGCGGTGCACCCACCTTTTCCCGAATTAAAGCTACCATCGATCGCCTGGAGGCCGCTGGTGTGGACTTCAATATTCTATGCGTGGTAAACGAATATGTGGCGCAGCGACCGAGGGAAACCTTTGAAGTTCTGAAAAAGTATCGTTTCCTGCAATACATTGCCTGTCTCGACGGTTTTGACGGCGAAAAAACAGATTATTCGCTCACACCCGAATGCTATCTGGAATTTCTGAAGCAGTCCTTCAGGCTTTATGCCGATTCCTTCAAAACAGGCGAACCTGTCAGCATACGCAATTTCGACAATTACATCGGGATCCTGTTGGGAACGCCGCCTGAAAACTGCGCCATGAACGGCCGCTGTGGGCAATACTATCTGGTCGAGAGCGACGGCAGCGTCTATCCCTGCGATTTTTACGTTCTGGATGAATGGAAGCTGGGTAATATTATTGAGACGCCGTTCAATCGGCTTTCAAAATCGGATACGGGGCTCAGATTCATGGAGGACTCCATCGTTCTTCCTGAGAAATGTCACGGCTGTAAATGGCTGCGCCTGTGCCGCAACGGTTGTAAGCGCGAGCGCGATCCGCAGACTGGTCTAAATCGCTGGTGCAGTGTTTTCAGTGCCTTTTTCGAGTACGCCTTTCCAGAAATGCAGAAGATCGCGCGCATGGTGCACGACAGTGGCCGTCGCCCATAATACCGCTGTGAGGCGATCGATGCATCCAAGTACGACAACACGGCACTCGTAGGAAGGGTTATCGACGGGTTTCCTTATATGTTCAAGCCCGCCAAATAGGTCTTGTGCAGCGCGCCTTAAGACTCTAAAGGATCCCCAGTCTGTCCTCAGGTGTCGCTTTTTACAACTTCTGACAGTGAATTGAGCGGATGCCATCTGGCATCCGCTCAATTTACTTATTTAACTTCCTTGGGCTTATCCTCGCGCACAGTGCCGAACGGGAATTCGCAGATGCGCAGCGGCGCATCGCCATAGGGCACCAGCTCCAGAATGTCCAGCGCACTGCGCGCAAAGCGCGGGGTCATGGGCACGGCGGCGCAGCTGCCGTCATCCATCGGCCAGTCTACCTTCGCGGCCTTCACCATCACGCCCACGGCGCTTTCGCCGTGACCGAAGGCGGAAACGTCCTCCTCGATTTGGATCAGCTTCATCGGTTCGTCGCGCACCAACGCGCGATTCCACGGTTCGCCGGTCTCGGCGGCAAGGCCGTTTTCGGTCTCGAACCATGCGGGCTCGGGGCGCAGCGCCATCAGCAGCGGACCAAGCTCCACTGCGGCGGACTGGTGATACCAGCGCGTCACGCGCGGCACGGCGGGCATTTCCAGCCGCAGCACATCGCCGCTCGTCCAGCGGCGGCGCACGCAGGCGGTTTCGCCGGAGCGCACCTGCATGATTTCACCGTCGGGCAGGTAGATCATCGCCTGACGCGCCCAGAAGGGAATGCGCAGGTACAGCGGGAATTCCGCGTTCTTTTTCAGCGTTACGCCGATCTCGACGCGCTGCATGAACGGATAGCCGCCCGATACGCGAATGCGCGCGGGCACGCCGTCAAGCGTACAGCGCACGGTGCAGGGGGCGTAGCTGACGGCGGAGAGGCCGCCGTCGGCAGTAGCGTACCACTGGGAAGAAACGAACTTCGGCCAGGCCTGGTGGCAGCTGGCGCAATCCATGTCCGCCTGCGCGGCGGTAAAGAGGTTTGCAGTATCGTCCGAGCTGTACCAGCGGCGCTTTTCCTTTGAGATCTTCACCTGATTGGCCTGCTGCACGCGCTGATAGCGCTTCATGTCCGGCGTAAAGGCGGCGGGCAGCGCATTGTATGCCAGCTTTTCCAGCAGGTCGAACGGCTCTGCGCCGAAATCACCGATGCCGATCAGCGTTTCCAGCGTGTTCATCATCTCGACCACCGTCTGCAGCGATGTGCCCTGGCTGGGGTTGGCGCCGTTCAGGTGTTCATCTGCGGAAAACAGGCCGTTGGCCATGCCGTGATGCTTCATCAGCCTTTCCAGACCGAAGCGGAAGCCGCCCTGCTCCTTAAAGCCGCTCTTGAACAGATTGATCACGCCCGGCGTCTTTAAGCCCATTGCCAGGTTCGCGCCCAGCGTGAAATGATACTGGCTGTGGAAATAGGGGCGCTTTTCGCCGCAGAGCGGCTCGGCGCGTTCCTCGCAGAGCGCCTCGCGCAGCCGTTCCCAGCGCAGCGCCTTGCTCATGGGGGCAACGGTGGGGAAGGTATGGAAATAATTCGGCCAGTCCAGCGTCTGCTCGCGCAGGCGGCGGCACAGCTCGGTCAGGTATTTCTGACCGGTGATGTTGTACAGCCAGAGCGCGATCTCCATGTTGTCGCCGCCGCGCGCTACGGCGAGCTCCTTCAGCGGATGCGTTTTCAGGTTACGATATTCGTACTTGAAGAAGCGATCCATCAGCATCAGCACGCGCTTGTCGTTTTCGGCGGTGAAATACAGCCGCAGCGCGCGCAGCGCCAGCATCAGCGGCCAATAATCATCATTGCCCTCGGGGCCGAACCAGCCGTCCTCGCGCTGGCTCGAAAGCACCCATTCCACCCAGCGGCGCGCCCGCTGCATCATTTCTTCATCGCCCAGCGTCCAGCCCAGGGCGATCAGTCCTTCAATATAATAGACCGCGCGGGTGAGGTCGCCATCGTCGGCGGCGCGCCATGCGCCGTCCTCGCCCAGCTCGGGGCATACGGCGGCGAAATCACGACTGATGCCCGCGGCCTGCGCCGTCAGCGTATCCTTCAGCCAGTCCTCCGGACGGATGCTGCCCAGCGGCAGCGACGACAGCGCGTTCGGCGTGAGCGGCGCTCTGTTGAAGATAGGTTTCATTTCTTTTCACCTCGCGTACCGGTTCGATGGTTGCCAGGGCGGCGTCCGCGCGCCCATTCCGTGTCCGCGTCCGGCAGACCCGGCTCAAAAATGTGATATTCGCACTCGATGCGCCCGTTGTAATAGCGGCGGCGGCGCGTGGCGCGGCGGCCGTATTCGCGCTCAAAGCCCATATCTGCGGAGAACGCGCACAGCGTCCAGCCCGGGTTGCGCGATTGCAGCTTGCCCAGCTGCCGCGCTATGACGTGCGCCGCGCGAATATTGTCCAGCCGTTCGCCGTAGGGCGGATTGGCCACGAATACGCCCGGCTCGCCCGTGAGCGTTACATCGCGCAGATCCTTTACCTCCAGATGAATTCGTCCGGCCAGCCCCGCCTGCTTTACATGGCGGCGCGCCAGCTCGATGGCCTCCGGATCAATGTCGGAGCCGGCGATGTGGAGCTCGCGCTTCGAGCCTTCCTCGTAGCGCTGCCTGGCCTCGACACGGATCTGGCGCAGTGCTTCGTGGGGCACGCATGGCCATGCCTCCATGGCAAAGCTGCGCGTGAGTCCGGGCGCGCGCCCAAGGGCGATGAACGCCGCCTCCACCAGCAGCGTGCCCGTGCCGCAGCAGGGGTCGTACAGCGGTTGCCAGGGATGCCAGCCGCTCTGGAGGATCAGCGCCGCCGCCAGCGTTTCGCGGATAGGCGCTTCGCCGTTCCAGGTACGGTAGCCGCGCCGGGACAGCGCCTCGCCCGAGGCGTCCACGCACACGGTCACCTTGTCTTCGCGAATGGAAATATCGATCTGAAACAGCGCGCCCGTCTCGTCGAACCAGCCGCGGTCATAGGCGGCCTTCATCCGCTCCACCATGGCGCGCTTGGCGATTTTCTGCACGTCCGAGGGGCTCATCAGCTGGGATTTGACGCATTTGGCGCGGATGGGGAAGCGCGCGTCCTCCGGCAAAAGCTGCGCCCAGTCGATACCCTTTACGCCCTGAAACAGCTCCTCGAAGCTGTGCGCCTCAAACTGGCCCATCACCAGCATGATGCGGTCGCAGGTGCGCAGCCAGAGGTTGGCGCGGAATGCGTCCTCAAAATCGCCCTCGAACATCGCGCCGCCTACGTCCATGACCTGTACATTCTTCACGCCCAGGCGCTTCAGATCCCGTCCGGTCATGCCCTCCATGCCGAATGCGGCGCTTGCGATCCATTTCATCAAAAATCACCCATCTTGCCTTTCGTCGGTTATCAGCGCCCGAAGCGCTCGAAGCGCGCTCTGTTCCGCGCGCGAAACGGTCATTTGAGATATGTTCAGCCGTCCGGCGGCCTCCCGCTGGGACAGGTTTTCGAAAAAGCGCAGCTGCACCACCTGGCGCTCGCGCTCGGTCAGCTGCGCCAGCGCACGGGCGAGCATATCGCGCGTTTCAAACGCCGAAAAGCCCGTTTCCTCCGTGCCGAAGATATTGAGCAGGTCGCTCGCGTCGTCCTCGGAGGGCGTCTGGTTCAGCGAGACCGGCGGCGCGGACATTTCCAGCAGCTCCAGCACCTCCGCCTCGCCCAGACCGGCGGCCTCGGCCAGCTCGTCGACCCGCGGCGAGCGCCCGAGCGACTGCGTGAGCTCCGCCGTGAGCCGCGCGACGCGCCGAAGCGCCTCCGCACTGCCGCGCGCGGGACGGATCAGCCGCGATTTGTCCCTGAAATAATTGCGCACCTCGCCCACCATCGCGGGCGTAGCGTAGCTGTCGAACTGCACGCCGCGCGCCGGATCAAAGCGCTCCAGCGCCCGCACCAGCGCCAGCGCCGCTACCTGGTACAGGTCGTCGTAATCTACGCCGCGGCCGGAAAAGCGCCGCGCGATGATCTCCGCGATGTAGAGATAGGCCTCCGCCACGGCGTCGCGCGCGGCCATGTCGCCCGTTTCGCGATAGCGGGCGATCAGGCGCAGGGTTTCTGCGGGCGACGGCTTCAAACGATTGAACGCCGGCATTTTCGCATTACGCCTCCAGCGCGATGCAGAGCTGCACGCCGCGCACGGCGCCATCCTGCATTTCAAGCTCCACGTCGTCCACCAGCGCTTCCAGAATGCACTGAACCACCGCCATTTCGTCCGCCGCAGCGGGGCGGGCGGCGCCGCCCTCGCAGCGCGCCTGTATCAGCAGCTTTTCTCCCGCGCCGCGAAACGTCAGGCACAGCAGACCCGCGCTGCCGCCCATCAGGCAGCTGCAGGCTTCCTCCACCGCCATTTTTACATCGTCCATGCGGTCTACGCCCAGCCCTGCGCGGGCGATCACGCCCGCCGTGGTCAGGCGGATCACCAGCATCATGCTGCGCTGCGCGGGCAGCCTCAATTCCACAGCTTCCTTCAGCATCGTTTCACGCATCGCCCGCAGCCCCCTCGCACAACTGAAAATGGAGAATACTTGTCCTAAAATACCATTATTTATTATAGAATAAATTTGCCCGTTCGTAAAGCCTTTGGGCATAGATATGGGGCGGAAACGGCAAATTTAATATGGCGCCGCCGTCTCTGCTTGACAGCGCGGCGCATTCGGGGGATAATGAAGCGTAAAAATATCGCCTGAGAGGGGGCGTGGCCATGCTGGAGACCATTTACCGCAGCGGCTTTGAAATTCCCATACTGTATCTGGATAACCACCTGCTGGCGGTGGTCAAGCCGCCGAACCTGCCCTCGCAGGCGGACAGCTCGGGGGATCCGGATCTGCTGAGTCTGCTAAAGGAATACATCCGCGAAAAGTTCAACAAGCCCGGCGCGGTCTATCTCGGGCTGGTGCACCGGCTCGACCGCCCCGTGGGCGGCGTGATGGTGTTCGCGCGTACCTCCAAGGCGGCGGCGCGGCTGAGCGAGAGCTTCCGCACGCACGCGCAGGACCGGCGCTATCTGGCCGTGCTCGAGGGTGAAATGCGCGGGGAAACGCCGATGTGCGATCATCTGCTCAAGGATGGCCGCAGCGGCAATGTGCGCGTCGTTCCGGCGGACACGCCCGGCGCGAAGGAGGCGCGGCTCATCAGCAGTCCCATAGCCGTGCGGGACGGGCTGACGCTGACGCAGGTGCGGCTCTTTACCGGCCGCAGCCACCAGATCCGCGTGCAGCACGCGCACGCCGGTTATCCGCTCTGGGGCGACATGCGCTACGGCAAAGGCACGCCCGGACGGCAGATTGCGCTCTGGGCGTGGGCGCTGAGGGTAGAGCATCCCACGCGCCACGAAAGCATCGCGCTGTCGTGTCCGCCGCCCGATATGGGCGTGTGGCGCATTTTCGGCGCGGAGATTGGGCGCCTTGTACGGGAGGAAGGAGAGCAATGATGAAAAAAGGCGGTATGCCGCGCGCGCTGGCGATTTTCCTGACCTGCGTGCTGGCGGTGCCCACGGTGTATTATATCATGTACAGGCCGGTGACCCGCGATTGGCACGACTGGCTGCCGCTGCTGCGCATGGGCGCGCTGCTGGGCGCGGCGCAGCTGATCCTGCGGCCGGTGCTGCGGCTCCTGTCCGCGCCGCTGGGCTGCCTGACGCTGGGGCTTTCGGGCACGGTGATCGACGTGGGCCTCATTTATCTGTGTGCGAGCTATACGCAGGGGCTCGGGCACGCGCCCGGCTTTCTGTATGCGCTGCTGACGGCGCTGAGCATTAATTTTGTTTGCACGGTGGTTGCGAAACGCCGCTGAAGCGCATCGGAGCGCTTGACGATTAAATGAAAAACCGGTATAATATCTATTTATAGATGTATGCAAATTTTGCCGCGCGGAAGGGCTTTGCGCGGCATGGTGCAGGGAGGAAACTGAATGAAAGTCAAGAGCATCATCAAACTCGGGATCGTCATGCTGCTGATCGTGGTGGTGGCTTTTCTGGCGCTGAACGGCCTGAAAATACGCGGCTGCAAGTATGAACTCAAGCCTGTGGCCAGCGCCATCAGCCTGGGTCTGGATCTGCGCGGCGGCGTGTCCACCGAGTATGTTGTGACCGATACCGACGTCGAGGGCTACGAAGCGCTGCTGGACGGCACGATCTCGGCGCTGCGCAACCGCCTGACGAGCGCAGGCTTTACGGAGGCGACCGTGGCCGTGCAGGGCACGGATCGCATCCTGGTCGAAATTCCGGATGTGGATGACCCTGAAGAAGTGGCGAGGATCATCGGCACGCCCGCGCACCTTGAATTCCGCGATCCCAACGGCGACGTGGTGTTCGAGGGCAAGGACATCACGCAGGCGGCCAGCCAGTGGACCGACGACAGCAGAACCGAGGCGTGTGTCAGCTTCACGCTGAATAAGACCGCAGCCAAGGCCTTCGAAAATGCGACTCGCGAATTCAAGGGTCAGGCTATCTCCATCTATCTGGATGACGAGCTGATTTCCGCCCCCACGGTGAACGAGGTCATTTCCGGCGGCACGAGCGTAATTACCAGCAGTGGAAATTCTACCACCGATGAATCCGTGGAGTGGGCCAATAATCTGGCGATGCTGATCCAGTCGGGCGCGCTGCCGCTGGACATTGAAGAGGTCGAGACCCGCGCCATTTCGGCGACGCTGGGCATCAAGGCCGTGGACGGTGCGGTGCTGGCGGGCGTGATCGGCCTGGCGGCGATACTGCTGTTCATGCTGGTCATGTATCGTCTGCCCGGCGTAGCGGCGGATCTGGCGCTGCTGATCTATATTCTGATCGTGTTCTACGTTATGGCGATCATCGGCGTGCAGCTCACGCTGCAGGGCATCGCCGGCATTCTGCTGGGCATCGGCATGGCGGTGGATGCGAACGTGGTCATCTTCGAGCGCTTCCGCGAGGAGCTCAAGGAAGGCCGCACGCCCGAAAACGCCGTGCACTTCGGCTTCAAAAATGCCGGACGCGCCGTAGCCGACTCCAATATCACCACGCTGATCGCCGCCGTCGTGCTGCTGATCTTCGGCACCGGCACGATCAAGGGCTTTGCCACCACACTGCTGATCTCCGTGCTTGCGTCGCTGTTTACGGCTGTGGTCGTGACGCGCTGGCTGCTTAAGCTGATCTGCAAGATGGACATCCGCAAAATGAGCGCCTATACGCGATAAGAGGGAGGGCATAAGCAATGAAGAAAACTTTCACCGGCCATACGCGCCTCTTCCTGTGCATTTCCGGCGTGCTGATCGCCGCAGCGCTGATCATGCAGATCTGCGGCATGGGCATGAATTTGGGCATTGATTTCACCGGCGGTTCGCTTTTGAATTATTCCGTGGGCGAAGATTTCGATGTGCGCGATGTTGAGACCATTCTGGCCAGCGCGGGCTATGAGGGCAGCCAGATCACCAAGGCCGCGCCCTCGGATGCGTCCGTCGAGCTGCAGCGCCAGCTGGCCGAGGCGCCCGCCGCTACCGAGGCGCCTGCCGAGACGCACAGCGCCGACGACGGCCACGACCATGGCGACGCCGAGGTCGAAGCCGAAGCGCCCGCTGAGACCGAGCCTGCGGAGCTGCTGCTGGATATGGACAAGTCCGGCATTGAGGCCGACGGCATGACCGATCTGCAGATCCGCCTGAAGCTGGTGGACGAAACGGAGGGCCTCGAGCAGGCCGTGACCGATGCGGTCAAGGCCGTGCTGCCCGCCGCTGCCGAAACGGATTATTGCGAGCTGACCAAGTCCGTGATCGTGGATCACAGCCTGGATACCACCTATTCGGGCGGCTATATGGCCGAATTCACCGTGGGTGAGGATTACGACGAACAGGCCGTGATTGACGCGGTGCAGGCTGCGCTTGCGGATAAGTATGCGCTGACGGGCGTGACCGCCGTGCGCTACGACGCCGAGGCCGAGGCCGCCGCGGCGGCGGAGGCGGAAGCGACCGCCGAGCCCGCGGCAGACGAGGCTGCGGCCGATACCGCAGACGAGGCCGCTGCGCAGAGCGATCAAACCGAAGCCGGGACTGAGGCTGAAAACGGCGACGATCTGCGCGTGCTGGTCAAGATTGACGACCAGGCTTCCCGCGTGCGCGACCTGCTGGAAACGCAGATGACGGCGAAGTATCCGAATTTCCGCTTCGTGTCCATCGACCATGTGAGCGCAATCGCCGGACGCGACCTGCTGAGCAATGCGGTCAAGGCGCTGCTGATCGCCTTTGCCTGCATGCTGATCTATATCGCCATCCGCTTTGATGTGTTCTCCGGCGTGTCGGCGCTGCTGGCGCTGGTGCACGACGTGCTGATCATGTGCGCGTTCATGGTGTTTTTCCGCAGCGTGTATCAGGTGAACAGCTCGTTCATCGCCGCGATCCTCACCATCGTGGGCTACTCCATCAACAACACCATCATCATCTTCGACCGCATTCGTGAAAACGCGAAGAAGGCCGGACTTTCGCAGCTGCCGCGCATGGACATCGTGGAGACCTCCGTTTCCACCACGCTCAGCCGCACCATCAACACCTCGCTCACCACGCTGATCACGCTGGTGACGCTGTACATTTTCGGCGTAGAGGCCATTCGCGAATTCGCGTTCCCGCTGATCGTGGGCATGCTGGCGGGCAGCTATTCTTCCATGCTGCTCAGCGGCCAGGTATGGGCGATGTGGATGGATCGCCGCGCCGCAAAGCAGGCTTCGCAGAAGGCTTCCAAGAAGGCCTGATCGAACAGTTCATATTCAACAATCAGGAATCGACCTGTGCAGCCGGTTCCTGATTTGCGTTATAGCAGCCGCAGCTGTGGCCTGTGCAGGGGCGGTGCGCCCGGCTGATTAGAGCTTTACCAGAGAGAAAGGCGGGGGATATATGCTTGAATTTGTGCAGCGCGGCGGTGACCGAGGCTATTTTCCGCGTCCGGAGGGCATGCCCGAGGTGCTGCATCATTTGCTGATCCAGCGCGGCGTGCGCTCGGCGGAGGAAGCCGAGGCCTTTCTGAACCCCAGCGCGGCGCAGCTTCGCGACCCCATGCTTTTAAACGATATGGCCGAGGCAGTATCACGCATCCGCAGTGCGGTGGCCGCGGGCGAGCGCATTTGCGTCTACGGCGATTACGATGTGGACGGCGTGTGCGCCAGCGCCATACTGTATTCCTATCTGCGCGCGCTGGGCGCGGACGCGGAGGTCTACCTGCCCTCGCGCCACGATGAGGGCTACGGCCTGAACGAGGCCGCCGTGCGCGCCATTGCGCAGCGCTGCGGGCTGCTGGTTACGGTGGACTGCGGCATTGCCTCGCACGACTTGATCGAGCTGGCGAAGCCGCTGGGGCTGGGCGTCGTGGTGACGGATCACCACCGCCCGGGCGAAATGCTGCCCGAATGTCCGGTGGTCAATCCGCTGCTCGGCGGCTATCCCTTCGGCTACCTCTGCGGCGCGGGCGTGGCGCTGAAGCTGGTGTGGGCGCTGGGCGGGGAAGAAGCCGCCATGGGATTGATCGATCTGGCGGCGATTGCCACAGTGGCGGATGTGGTGCCGCTTCAGGATGAGAACCGCGCCATCGTGCATCTGGGGCTTCAAGCCATCAACGCCGCGCCGCGTCCGGGTGTGAAGGCGCTTATGGACAGCGCGCGCGTGGAGGTGGGCGCATTGGACGCGCAGGGCGTGGGCTTCCGGCTCGCGCCGAGGCTGAACGCGGGCGGACGGCTGGGCTCGGCGCGGCGCTCGTTTGAGCTGCTGATTGAGCAGGACGCCTTTCTTGCCATTGCACAGGCCGACGCGCTGGAGCAGGAAAACATCCGCCGTCAGACGGTGGAAAGGGAGATTCGCGCACAGGCGGAGCAGCAGCTCGAGGGCTTCGATTTTTCGGCGCATCGCATTCTGCTGGTCAGGGGCGAGGGCTGGAATCCCGGCGTGATCGGCCTGACAGCCTCGCACCTGCGCGAAAAATACCATTACCCGGTGATCGTGTTTTCACAGAACGACGGCATGCTCACCGGCTCCTGCCGCAGCATCGAGGGCGTGGACATCTACCAGACGCTCTGCCGGGCGGACGATCTGCTGGAAAAATTCGGCGGTCACAGCCAGGCGGCGGGGCTGACGCTGAAAGTGGAAAACTTCGAGGCGCTGTGGGCGCGGCTGGACGCCTATCTCTTCGACTACATTCCGGCGCGCGCGTGGCTGCCGGTCGCGGAATACGACGTACCCGCATCCATTTCCGCCTTTACGGAGGCGACGGTGCGCATGCTTTCGGCGCTGGAGCCCACCGGCTGCGCCAATCCGGAACCGGTGTTTCGGGCGCAGGTCGATCTGATCGAAGCGCGCGCCATCGGCGCGCAGGGCGCACATCTGCGCATTCTTGCCAGCCAGGGCGGCGCGCGGCGCGCGGGCATTTTCTTCGGCGCGGGTGAAATGGCGCACCGCCTGGGCGACGCGGCGGAAATACTGTTTACGCCTCAGCTCAACCGCTGGAACGGGCGCACGGATGTGCAGCTGCTGCTGCGCGCCATGCGCGAAACGGATGCGGCGGCAAGAATTGCGGCGGCGCGTCCTCGGGAGGCGGCGCTGCTGCGCGGATTCTTAACAGAATTGTTCTATAATAGAGGTATCGCTTCGTCGGCAGCGCCCGAGCCGATCGCGCTGGGCGCGCTCTGCGCGCAGCTAGAGGAAGCGGTGCAGGGCACATGGGTGCTGTGCGGCTCGCTGGAGCTCGCGCAGCAGATCATGGACGGCGCGGAGCTTGCGCCGCCGGATCTGTGCATCGGCCATCTGCCGGAGGATGCGCGCGCGTTTTCGAGCGTGATCGTCTGTCCGGATCGCCTCGCGCCGCTGCCGCCCGCAGTGCGCACGCTGGTGCTGGCGGGCGTGCCCGAGCCGGCAGGACTTGAAGGTATCAGGGTGCTTTCGCTGGAGGGCGCGGACGCGGGGCTTGCCGCCGTCATACCGGATGTGAACGGCATGCGCGAGGTCTACAAGGCGTTCAGGCGGCTGGCGGCGCGGCCGCTGCGGCTCAAGGGCATGGAAGCGCTCGCACATGCGCTGGCCGCGGAGAGCGGCGAGACGGAGACAGCGTGCCTGCTGTCGGTGTTGACGCTGATGGACATGCGGCTGATCGCCGTGCATGACAAGCCGTTTACGGCGGCGCTGCTGCCCGCGCATAAGACGGATCCGGATTCGAGCGCGGTCTGGCGCAGCCTGCAGGCATGCAGGCAGATGACCGAAGGGAGGGGAAATTTGAAATGATGGATAGCACGAGCTATGGCTGTATGACCCTGGACGAGCTGATTCGACGCATACGCAAATTCCACCCCGAGGACGACATGGAGCTGGTGCGCCGTGCCTACATGTTTGCCGAAAAGGCGCACGCCGGACAAAAGCGCAAGTCCGGCGAACCGTATTTCAGCCATCCCTGCGCCGTGGCCGTGATACTGACCGACCTGATGCTCGACGCCACCACCATTGCCGCGGGGCTGCTGCACGACTGCGTGGAGGACGTGGAGGGCGTGACGCTGGAGGTCATCGAGCGGGAATTCGGCCAGGAGGTCGCCCTGCTGGTGGACGGTGTGACCAAGCTCAACCAGTTGAATTTCGCCTCGCGCGAGGAGGCGCAGGCCGAGACCCTGCGCAAGATGTTCCTGGCCATGGCCAAGGACATCCGCGTGGTGCTGATCAAGCTGGCGGATCGCCTGCACAATATGCGCACGCTGAAGTATCAGCGCCCCGAGCGCCAGCTGCCCATCGCGCGCGAAACGCTGGATATTTATGCGCCGCTGGCGCACCGCATGGGCGTGTACACCATCAAGTGGGAGTTGGAGGATCTGGCGCTGCGCTACATCGACCCCGACGCCTATTACGAGCTGGTGCGCCTGGTGGGCATGAAGCGCGAGGAGCGCGAGAAGCTCATTTCCGAGGTGTCGACGCAGCTGGGCGCAAAGCTGCGCGCGGCAGGCATCAAGTATGAAATAGAGGGGCGCCCCAAGCACTTCTATTCCATCTATAAGAAAATGAAATCCCAGAACAAGACCTTCGACCAGATCAACGATCTGATCGCCATTCGCGTTCTGGTGAATACGCAGCAGGACTGCTATTTCGTGCTGGGCGTGGTGCATACGCTCTGGCCGCAGGTGCCAGGCAGATTCAAGGATTATATTTCCATGCCCAAGCCGAACATGTATCAGTCGCTGCACACCACGGTGGTCAACCAGGGCCGCCCCTTTGAGGTGCAGATACGCACATTTGACATGCACCGCACTGCGGAATACGGCATCGCCGCGCATTGGCGCTACAAGGAGGGCCGCGTCAGCGAAAATGAGCTGGATCAGAAGCTGAGCTGGCTGCGCCGCATTCTGGACTGGCAGAGCGACGCGCGCGATCCGGGCGAATTCGGCGAGCTGGTGAAGGTCGACCTGTTCGCGGACGAGGTATTTGTGTTTACGCCCAAGGGCGACGTAATCTCGCTGCCGCGCGGCGCGACGCCGCTGGATTTCGCCTATCGCATCCATTCGGCGGTGGGCAACCGCTGCATCGGCGCGAAGGTGAACGGACGCATCGTGCCGCTGGCTTCGCAGCTGCAGACCGGCGATTTCGTGGAGGTCATGACCTCGGCCTCGTCCAGGGGCCCCAGCCGCGACTGGCTGAATATCGTTAAAACCAGCGAGGCTAAGACGAAGATTCGCGCCTGGCTCAAGAAGGAGCAGCGCGAGGAAAACGTGGCGCTGGGGCACGATATGCTGGATAAGGAGGCCAAGCGCCTGGGCTATACGCTGTCTCAGCTCATCAAGGGCGAGGCGGGCGATACCATCATGAAGCGCTTCTCCGCCCAGAGCATGGACGATGTGTACGCCATGGTGGGCTTTGGCGGGCTGAGCTGCGCGCAGGTGGTCAACCGCCTGGTGGATGAATATAAGAAGAACGTAAAGCTTGAGGATGCGCTCTCGGCGCTGGCCGACGGCGCGCATCCGGAGGAGGACAAGCCCAAAAAGCAGCAGCAGACCGCCTCCAACGGCGTGATCGTGAAGGGCGAAAGCGGTATGCTGGTGCGCTTTGCGCGCTGCTGCAATCCGCTGCCGGGCGACGATATTATCGGCTACATTACCCGCGGGCGCGGCGTGTCGGTGCATCGCGCCGACTGCGTGAGCCTGAAGGATGCGGGCGTGGAGAAGGATCGTCTGATCGACGTCGAATGGCAGTCGCAGGGCGCGGATACCTCCTATGAGGCGGAGATCCGGCTGATCGCCTACAACCGCACGGGGCTGCTGGCGGAGATCTCGGTGATGCTGGCGTCGCGCGGCGTGCCGGTCAGCGCCATGACCGCTCATGCGGGCAAGGATGGCAAGTATGTGTTCAACGTGTCCATCATCATCAAGGACACGCAGCAGCTCAACAAGATCATTCACGATATGCGCCGCATGACGGACGTGATCGAGGCCAGCCGCGTGTCCGGCTGAACGAAGGAAAACGGAGGATGAAGCAATGCGCTGTGTGGTGCAGAAGGTAACGCGCGCATCGGTGCGCGTAGCGGGCGAGCTGGTGGGCGAGATCGGCGCGGGCTATATGGTGCTGGTTGGCGCGGAGGAGGGCGATACCGAGGCGGACGTCGCCTACTGCGCGTCGAAGATTACCGGCCTGCGCGTATTTGAGGATCAGGACGACAAAATGAATCTGTCGCTGGCGGACGTCGGCGGCAGCGTGCTGCTGGTCTCGCAGTTCACGCTGCTGGGCGATGCGCGCCATGGCCGCCGTCCCAGCTTTATCCGCGCGGCGCGGCCGGAGGTCGCCGAGCCGCTGTTTGAAATGCTGGTGGCGCGCGTGGCGCAGGCCGGCGTGCATACGCAGACCGGACGCTTCCGCACGCACATGGAGGTCTCGCTGGTGAACGACGGCCCCGTGACCATATTGCTGGACAGCAGGAAGGAATTTTGAACATGGATTACACGATACAGAGGATCGTCTGCGGCGCGTATCAGGAAAACGCCTATCTGCTGTGCGCGGCGGGGCGCGATGATTGCGTGCTGATCGATCCCGGCGACGATATTTCCGCGCTGCGGCGCGCCGTTGCCGCGTCCGGACGCAGGCTGGGCGGCATATTGCTGACGCATAGCCACTTTGACCACATTCTCGCCGCGCAGCCGCTGCAGGCGGAGACCGGCGCGCCCGTTTTCGCGCACGCACAGGATATTCCGCGGCTCTGCGACGCGCAGCTGAATTCCTACAATGCGATGTGCTCCGCGCTGCCCTGTCCGAGCCGGCTGGACGCGCAGGCGTACGCGGCGGAGCTCGAGCTCTGCGGCCTGAGGTTTGAAGTGCTGCACACGCCCGGCCATACGCCCGGCTCCATCTGCCTGTACGATGCGGCAAACGCGCTTTTATTCAGCGGCGATACGCTGTTCTGCGCGGGCTTTGGCCGCGTAGATCTGCCCGGTGGCAGTCCGCGCGAGATGCGCGCGTCGCTGCGGAAGCTGTTTGCGCTGCCCGCGGCTGTGCGCGTCTATCCCGGCCACGGCGGCGAGACGATGATCGGCGATGAGCGCGCGAGGTATAATGTATGACGGTTACGGTATCGACGCCTGAAACAGATTTTCTCTGCGATATTGGCGATATGCTGCGCCTGTTTCTGGGCGATGTGCAGGTGGTGGAGGCTGCGCACGGCGCGGACTACGCGCATCGGGTGGAGCGCTGCGGCGAAACGGTGGCGGACATCTGGCGCTGCGGCGGAAAAACCGCGCGCCTGGAGCGCCCCGCGCCCGTGGGCACGGACATCGTGGTGCGCCGCGCGCGCAAGCGTCAGGTAAAGCAGGTGCTGTATGAGCTGCTGAAGGAAACCACCGGCATGCAGCCCCCGTGGGGCTCGCTGACCGGTATACGCCCTACGCGGCTGCTCTACGAGGGACTGGATATGGGCCTGAGCGTGGCGGAGGCGAAGGCGCGGGTTATGCGCGAATTCGACGTGTCCGAGGATCGCGCGGCGCTGCTGTGCGAGATCGAGCAGATGCAGCGCGGCGTGCGCGTGCCGGAGGAGAACAGCTTTGACCTGTACATCGGCATTCCCTTCTGCCGGACGCGCTGCACCTACTGCTCGTTTTCATCGGGCGAGATCGGGCGCAACCACAAGCTGGTCGAGCCCTACGTCGAGGCGCTGATCCGCGAGATCGAGGGCAGTGCGGCGCTGATGCGCGCTGCAGGACGGCATGTGCGCGCGGCCTATGTCGGCGGCGGCACACCTACGTCCATCAGCTGCGATCAGCTCAGGCGGATACTTGCGGCGGCGCAGGCGGCGTTTCCCAATGCGTGCGAGTGGACGGTGGAGGCCGGCCGGCCGGATACCATCGATCGCGAGAAGCTGGAAATGCTCAGAGATATGCGCATTTCCCGCATTTCCGTGAACCCGCAGACCTTCTGCGACGCGACGCTCGAGCGCATTGGCCGCAGCCACAGCGGCGCGGACACCATCGCGGCGTATGAGCTGGCGCGCGAGCTTGGCTTTACTGACATCAATATGGATCTGATCGCCGCGCTGCCCGGCGAAACGCCGGAGATATTCAATGAAACGCTGTCGCGCGTGATCGCGCTCGGGCCCGAGAGCGTGACGGTGCATTCACTGTCCATCAAACGGTCGAGCCGCCTGCACGAGGAAATGCACGTTTCCGGCGCGGGGCACAGCCAGGTGAGCGCTGCGGGCGCGGGTGAAATGATTGCCTGTGCGCGGGCGAGGCTCATGGCGGCGGGCTGGCGGCCGTATTATCTGTATCGGCAGAAATACATGGCGGGAAATCTGGAAAATGTGGGCTACGCGAAGCCCGGCTGCGCTTGCCTGTACAACATTGGCAACATGGAGGAGACGGCCAGCGTGCTGGCGCTGGGTGCGGGCGGCATCAGCAAGTGGCTCTTCGGCGGCCGTGATCTGCGCATTGAGCGCGCGGCCAACCTGAAGAACATAGAGGAATACATACGCCGCATCGACGAGATGATCGAGCGCAAGCGCGCGCTGGTCGCGCCGAGGGGGTGAAGCGTATGAAAATGAAAAGACGGATTTTGGCGGCGCTGTGCCTGCTGGCGCTGGTGCTGCTGAGCGGCTGCAGCGAGAAGTCGCCCTTTGAGGGTATTCCAAATCCACAGGCCACGATCGAGCTTTCCAACGGCAAAACGCTGCGCTTTGAGCTCTTCGTACAGGATGCGCCCAACACCGTGGCGAACTTTGTGGAGCTGGCAAACAGCGGCTTTTACGATGGACAGCGCTTTTTCCGCATCGTGCCCGGCGTGCTGATTCAGGCGGGAGATCCGGATAACAGCGGCTATGGCGGCACGGACTACGTCATACAGGGCGAGTTTGCGGCAAACGGCATCGAAAATCCCGTTTCGCATACGCGAGGCACCATTTCCATGGCGCGGCAGAGCCAGTATGACACGGCGTCCAGCCAGTTTTTCATCATGCAGGGCAATTATCCGGAGTATGACGGCCAATACGCCGCCTTCGGCCGCGCGACCGACGCGGAAAGCCTTGCCGCGATCGATGAGATCGCCTCTACGCCGGTAGACGGCAGCTATCGCGCCATCGGCGCCGTGCCGACGATCAAGTCCATTCGCGTGGAGACCGACGGTTATAGCTATACGGCGTCCAAGCTGGATCCGCCGGAGCAGACGGAAAACAAGAAGCGCATTGAATTCAATACCGACGCGCAGAGCGACGGCTAAAATTGGAGAGGAAGGATAAACCATGAGCAATCCCATCGTCAAATTTGAAATGGAGGACGGCGGCGTCATTACCGCCGAGCTCTATCCCGAAATTGCCCCGAATACCGTGGCCAATTTTGTGAATCTGGTGGAGAGCGGCTTCTACAACGGCCTGATCTTCCACCGCGTGATCCCCGGCTTTATGATCCAGGGCGGCGACCCGCAGGGCACCGGCATGGGCGGCCCCGGCTACTGCATCAAGGGCGAATTTGCCCGCAACGGCTTCCGCGAGAACAATCTGCGCCACACGCGCGGCGTGCTGAGCATGGCGCGCAGCATGATGCCCAATTCGGCAGGCAGCCAGTTCTTCATCATGCACACCGACGCGCCGCATCTGGATGGCGATTACGCGGCGTTCGGCAAGGTGACCGACGGCCTGGACGTGGTGGATCGCATTGCGAATACGCCCACCGGCGCAATGGATCGCCCCGTGAAGGAGCAGCGCATCAAAACCGCGACCGTGGAAACCTTCGGCGAGAAGTATGAAGTAGAGAAATATGGCAGGAGATGAGCTTTCATGAAGGATATGTATTATAAGATGACCATTGCGGGCTGCGAGCGCGAGCTGCCGCTGTGCCCCATCAGCGATGAGCTGAATATCGGCGCGTTTGTGATTTTCGGCGATCCGGAGCTGACCACCGCCTGCGCCGAGGCGCTGAACGCCCGCGCGCCCGAGCACGACGTGATGATTACCGCCGAATCCAAGGGCATTCCGCTGATCTGCGAAATGGCGCGCCTTCAGGGCAACCGCCGCTATATTCTGGCGCGCAAGAGTCCGAAGCTGTACATGAAGAACGTGTTTACCGCCGAGGTGCGCTCCATCACCACAGACCATGTGCAGACCCTCTGCCTGGACGGAAAGGATGCCGAATACATGCGCGGCAAGCGCGTGCTGATCGTGGATGATGTGATCTCCACCGGCGAGAGCCTGCACGCGATGGAGGAGCTGGTGCATCAGGCGGGCGGCAGGATCGTCGGCCGCATGGCGATTCTCGCCGAGGGCGACGCTACCAGGCGCGCCGATCTGGTGTATCTGGAAAAGCTGCCGCTGTTTAATAAGAACGGTCAGCCGATCGAATAAAAAATGTGCGCGCTGCTTCTCACACCAGAAGCAGCGCGCTTTTCAAGATCAAATCAGTGCCAATGCCTTTCAGTCGTTGCCGTTCAGATAATAGAAGTTATAATTGCCCACGCGGCGGCAGAGCGTGGTTTCATCCCAGGCGTTCGGCGCATCTGCGGCCTGATAGTACAGCGCGTCGGTGTTCAGCGTGCGCTTGCCGGACAGCACCGCGTGCGCGGCGCGCAGGCTGTCATCGTCATAGCGCCTGCCGGCGGGAAACTGCTGCTGCTGGCTCAGCACGCCGTTCAGGTCGTTCGGGAACCAGCCGCTGTCCACGCGGTTCATCACCACCGAGCCCAGCGCCAGCTTGGTTTCGTAGCTTTCGTTTCGCCCCAGCGCGTAGATGGTGCGCGCCAGCCGGATCGTCGCCCGATCCTCGGTAAAGCTCACAGAGGGAACCAGCAGCACAGCCAGCACCGCCAGTGCCAGCAGCGCGATCAGAGCCCTTCGCATCGCATATCCCCTCCTTATCCTCAGCAATTATACGTCGTTTTGTTACGCACGTCAATAGTTTTGTAATAACTTTGAAATAATTGCCTACATTGATATATATATTCATATTCCGGCCTGAAAATGACGAAAATATGGATACGAGCTTCAAAAGCGTTGGCCTGTTGGGCGGGGAGCGGAGTTCAGGCTGTCGATGATTCCAGTAAGCGCAAAAAAAGGATCGGCTGTCCGCACCGCCTGCCGGCTTGCGGAAGCTCGATCCTGAATTCTATATTGGGCTTTGAGCATCGGGGGTTTGCAAATATCAGGGCGTTTCCTCCGGCCTGACGCGCCAGTAACCCCTGCCGTCTCGGTTCAGCAGCTTTTCCCCGACCATATCCCGACGAAGGGTGCAAAAATCATCATGGAAATCAGCGATGATGATATTTGTTTCACGCTCGGAATAGATGCGGTCAAACTCAAACGACTGCGCGATTACCTCCAGAATGATGCGCTCCTTCTTGCGCTGGGCCGGAATGGCCTTCAGCCTGCCATATTCGAAGAAGGCATCGATTACCTTCTGGCGATACTCGGCGTCCCTTTGCGCCTGAATTTCGGCTTCGTCGGACTCCGTTTGCAGTATTTCCAGAATGCTGGTCTCAAAAATCTCTTTTTTGAGCGAGTACATCATGTAATACTGGCTCTTGTAGGACGTGACCGCACCGGCGTCCGCCAGCTTTTTAAGGTGGAAGGACACGGTGGGGGGCGTGATCCCCAGCCTTTCGGCCAAACGTTCGACATACATATCCTCAATCGCCAGCGATTTCAGTATTTGCAGTCAAGATTTGTCCGACAGGCACTTAAAAAGGCGGACGGCCTCAGCCTCTGTCATTCTGTTTCCTCCCACACGATTGCAAAGTATTCCTTGATCTCGTCGACCGCGTCGAGTTTGGTCTTCTCTACCAATTGCATGATCAGATTGTCGTGCTGACTGGCCAGTTCATAGGCCGCAGCCCAGTCTGAAGGGATCTCTTCCAGCCTTTGAACGAAAAAGCGCCGCGCAGCTTTTTCATCGTCTCTGTATAGCTCTACGGCCAGGGCAAGGATAGTCTGAAAAATGCCATAGACGTTGGCGCTGATCTTCTCGAACCTAGCTTCATCCGAGCGGTCATCGGCAAGCAGTTCCATTTGGCGGCGCCTGCAGGCGGCGATCCGATCATCAAAATAGCGATTCAAATTCGCAACAGTCCGTTCAATCATGAGATGTCCTCAACCTTTCCGCGCCCGACAAAATCAACGTGGTCGGACGCTGCGTTTTCGCCGCCGAACATATTGTTCGCGCCGACGGCAATGTGGAAGGTCCCCGCCATTTTTTCATCCAGCAGGGTATACCCGCACAAGTCCGTAATATTGGGGTTCATACCGAGCCCCAGCTCGCAGACGACGCGATTTTCACGCGGCATTTCTGCAAAGTGCCTTGCGACGTCGGCGTTGCTGCTGCCGGAGACCTCGCCATTTACGATCTGCAGCGTGACATTCGCGTATTTCTCATCATCCAGATAGAATGTTTCGAAGAATACATCGCCGTTGGTTCTGGCCTCGACAGGGGCAATATAGACCTCGCCGCAGGGAAGATCACCGTCGCCAGCATCAATATACCACGTCCGTCCGCTCAGGTCAAGATGCAGCATACACGCCGCGCCCGTATGAACGACCACCTGATCGACCCCGAGGAAGCGTTCCGTCTCGCGCTTGCAGGCTGCGTGAAGCGCATCGTAGTCGATATCATACGCACGCTCCATGCGCTGAATATAGTCCTGCGGGTCGAGGCCGGACTCTGCCGCGTTGGTTTCCGTCGGGATACGGATCTGCGTAAAGCGCCTGCATTTAATCAGCCTGTTGAAAAGCTGCGATATGTACCTGCGATACAGCGCCATCTGTTCATCCCCGATCTCATATCCAAGCACGATCGGCTGATAGGCGAACACGTCCAATACGGCGTCGAATTTGGAAAACAGCTCAAAATACCGCTCGTCGAAGCAGCTTTCTTTGGCAGCCATGAATATCTCCCGATTGAGCGAGCGCGCCTGCTGCAAAAGGACGGGCGTGGCGCCCATGGCCGCGACGGCTGCGACAAAGCGATTTGCGATGTCCCTGTCCGCATCCTCTCCCCAAAAATGAATGAGTATGAGCTCTCCGGCAGAAACGCCGCTCGCCTTCACGAGCCTGGATATTGTTTCACTTTTCATTATTTCACCTCCATTGCGATGATGATTATACTATTGTATTATTGAAATGTAAACACCGATTAGATAAATATAGGATCAAAATCAAAACGCGCGCTGGAGGCATCATGCCAGCATCGCTTCAGAGCATAGAAAATGGCGCGACCTTTTCGGCCGCGCCATCTTACATGAATTAGCAAAACGGGGGGATTCTCTCTACCGGCAAAGCGCGATAAACTGGAAACAGTCAGTTTCTTATATATTTCTGATCGCTGGCAGGAATTGTATCCTCTGGCTGATATCTTTCCACTTTCATGTGAAGATTATATTTGTCTCTTAATTCCGAAATCTTTTTCATCATGGGTGATTGATGGTGAAAGTCGATGCTTTCTTGATTTTCCCAGATGTCAATCAGCAGTACGGTTTCTTCATCGTCTATCGAGAAAAAATAGTCATATCGGATGTTACCTGTTTCATTACGAATTGCGTCAACAGTGCCGTTTGAGAGCATTTCGGCAGCAAACTTTCGTGCTGCGTGAATCGGCATACCATTGATCCATTCTTCCGTTTCCATATTACCACATTATCAGAGCAGAAACAAGCTCCAGCAGCTTGCGCTGCTGGAGCTCCTGTCTGTCGAAAAATCCGTGAGAGCTCGAAAGGATCGAAACCCTCTCGAACCTCCAATCGTGCCCAGCGGCGTGTACGGTGGGCACGGGGCGATTTTTGCGGCGGAAAATCTCATTTTCCAGAGCAAAAATCGTTTCCCTGCAGTTTTTGCGCCCGAAAATCCAAAGGATTTTAGCAAAAACTGGTGAGGGTGGCAGTGGCGGGGGAGCGTGCTTCCCCGTCCACTCATCTTGTCAAAATTCTTTTTGACAAGATGAAAGCTCCAGCAGCTTGCGCTGCTGGAGCTCGATAAAGAAGCATTACGCCAGGCGGATCTCCATCCAAACGCCCTCATACAGGCTCATGCAGTCGCTGACGTCGTGGAAGAATTCGCAGTTGGCGGTGTCCGCTTCGCTGGGGTTCAGCGTGCTCAGTGCGGCTTCTTCCTCGCTCAGGCCGTCCGCTACGGCCTGAATGGGCGAGCAGTAATGGATGTAATCGAAATTCATCTTTGCAATGTCGGGGCGGCACAGGAAGTCGATAAACATGTGCGCGGCGTCGATGTTCTTGGAGCCCTTGGGGATGCACATGCCGTCCACCCAGATGTTGGAGCCCTCCTTCGGGATCACATAGCGCAGCTTGTCATTCTTTTCGATGGCATACTGAGCGTCGCCGGAATAGATCACGCCGATGGCCGCTTCGCCGCCCACCATCTTGTCCTTGGTTTCATCGAGCAGGTAGCCGGATTCGATCTTATCCTGCTTCTGCTTAATCAGCAGATCCTTGGCGGCGTTCAGCTCGGCCTCGTCGCGGGTGTTGAGCGAATAGCCCAGGTATTTCAGCGCGATGCCCACGGTGTCGCGCATGGAGTTCATCATGATGACCTGGCCGGCATATTTGCTGTCAAACAGCGCGCTCCAGCTGTCCAGATCCTCGGGAATCATCTCCGTGTTGTACAGATAGCCCAGCGTGCCCCACATGTAGGGAATGGAATGCTTGCAGTCCGCGTCGTAGTCCGGGCTCTTGAAGCGCTCCATCAGGCCCGCGGCGTTGGGAATCTTGCTCAGGTCGAGCTCCTCCACCATGTCCTTGGCGATCAGCCGCTCGATCATATAATCGGAGGGGAAGATCACATCGTAGGTGCCGGTCACGGCTTCGAGCTTGGTGTACATTTCTTCGTTGGTGGTGTAGTTGCAGTATTTCACGGATATGCCGGTTTCCTTTTCAAACAGCTCGAGCACGGCGGGGTCGATGTAATCGTAGCAGTTGAAAACGGTCAGCTCGGTGGTTTTGCTCTGAGCGGTTTCGCTGCCGGCGCTTTCTTTTTTGGCGGAGCAGGCGGAAAGGGCGCAGAGCGTGAGCACAAGGGCGACGAACAGAGCCAGCTTTTTCATGAGAATTTCCTCCTTGAGCGGTAAAGTGTGGGGCACTGTCAGATGATCTCCAGACCGGAGCGGCGGTTTACGATCAGCAGCAGCGTCAGTATGCAAAGGAACATCAGCGCCGACAGCGCGTACATCGTCGGCTCCACGCCGCGGCGGGCGGCGGAGTAGACGACCATCGCGAGGTTCTGGTCGGTGTTGGATGTGAAATAGGAGATTACGAAATCGTCCAGCGACATCGTGAATGCCAGCAGGCCGCCGGTCACAATGCCGGGCGAGATCTCCGGAATAATGACCTTCCAGAGCGCCTGCGCGGGCTTGCAGCCCAGGTCCATGGCCGCCTCGTAGATGTTCGGGTTCATCAGCTGCAATCGCGGCAGTACGGACAGCAGCACATATGGAATATCGAACGCGATGTGCGCCATGATCATCGTGCCCCGCCCCAGCGGGATCTTCATGAATACGAACATCAGCATCAGCGATACGCCGGTCACGATGTCCGGCATCGTCATGGGGATATTGGAAACGGCGGCCAGCAGGTTAAACCAGCCCTTTTTCATGGAAAACATGCCGATGGCGCCCAGCGTGCCGATGATCACGGAGGCCACCGTGGCGATCACCGCCACCGACAGCGTGACCTTCAGCGCGTTAATGATGTTCTGGTCATGCAGCAGCTTCAGATACCAGTCGAAGGTGAAGCCCGTCCATTCCGCGCGGGACACGCTGGCGTTGAACGACAGCGCGAACATCACCAGTATCGGCAGATACAAAAACGCCAGCACCAGCGCCAGATACGCGCCCTTCAGCGCGCGCACGGAACCCCTGCTCTTACGGATCATGCGTGCCCTCCTTCCGGATTTACGCGCCGCAGCAGCAGCGTGGAGATCAGTATCAGAACTAGCATTACCAGCGACAGCGAGCTGCCCAGGTTGCGGTTGTTCACGGTAATAAAGTATTCCTCGATCATGTCGCCCACCAGGTAGATCATGCCGTTGGAAAGCAGGCGCGTGATGGCGAAGGTGGTTACGGCGGGCATGAACACCATCGTGATGCCGGAGATCACGCCCGGCACCGACTGGGGGATCACCACGCGGGTAATGACCCGAAATGGGTTCGCGCCCAGATCCTCGGCGGCCTCAATCACGCCCGCGTCGGTCTTTTTCAGCGCCGTGTAGATCGGCAGCACCATGAAGGGCAGGAAGTTGTATACCATGCCCAGCAGCACCGCGCCCTCTGTGCCGATCAGCTTAACCTTGCCGAGCCCCAGCTTTTCAAGTAGCGTGTTCAGCAGGCCGTTGTTTTCCAGGATCGTCATCATGGCGTAGGTGCGCAGCAGGAAGTTCATCCACATCGGCAGCAGGATCAGCACCACCAGCATCTTGTTCTGCGAAAAATCTCGGCTTGCCAGGAAATACGCCGTGGGATAGCCCACCAGCAGGCACACCAGCGTGCAGTAAAACGCCAGCTTCAGGCTCGTGAGCAGCACCGGCAGATAGCCCGGCTGCGTGATGCGCTGGAAATTCGCCATGGTGAAGCGGCCGTCCGCGCCGGTGAAGGCGTAGTAGACCACGAACAGCAGCGGCACGATGGTGAACATCAGCATCCACAGCGCATAGGGGGAGGCATACCATTGACGCTTCATCGCTCTGTCAGGCCTCCTTGTGCATGATGTGAATGTTATAGGGAACGATCGCAAGCCCGACGCGGCTGCCCGCCGGCTGCATGCTGGTGGAATGCACCTTCCAGCGCATCGAACCGGTGTCCACGATCATTTCATAATGCACGCCCTTGAACAGCACGCTCTCAACCGTGCCGGTCAGCATGCCCACGTCCTCGCCGACGATCATGATGTCCTCCGGACGCACCACTACGTCCACCGGCTCGTTTTTGCCGAAGCCCTCGTCCACACACTGGAATTCGGAGCCCAGCATTTCCACCAGGTCGTCTTCCAGCATCACGCCGGGAATGATATTGCTTTCGCCGATGAAGTCGGCCACGAAGGCGTTCTTCGGCTCGTCATAGATGCGCTTGGGATCGCCGATCTGCTGGATGCGGCCACCGTTCATCACGGCCACCGTGTCCGACATGGTGAGCGCTTCCTCCTGGTCGTGGGTGACGTAGATGAAGGTAATGCCCAGCTGCTGCTGCATGGATTTCAGCTCCACCTGCATTTCCTTGCGCAGCTTCAGATCCAGCGCGCCCAGCGGCTCGTCCAGCAGCAGCACCTCAGGCTCGTTCACCAGCGCGCGCGCGATGGCGATGCGCTGCTGCTGGCCGCCGGAAAGCGAATTCACGCTGCGCTTTTCGTAGCCCTCCATCTTCACCAGCTTCAGCATCCGATCCACGCGGCGGCGGATCTCCTCGCGCTTTTGCGCGCGGGTGGTGGCGCCGAAGGCCTCGGGCGCCTTCAGGTTCAGGCCGAAGGCGATATTGTCAAACACGTTCAGGTGCGAAAACAGCGCGTATTTCTGAAACACGGTGTTGATGCGGCGCTTGTAGGGCGGCAGCTTGGCCACGTCCGCGCCGTCAAAGAAGATCTGGCCGCTGGTGGGCGTTTCAAAGCCGCCCAGCAGGCGCAGCAGCGTCGTCTTGCCGCAGCCGGACGGGCCTAGCAGCGTCACAAATTCGCACTTGCGAATATAAAGATTGATGTGGTGCAGTATTTCCGTGTCGCCAAAGCTCTTGGATACGTCCTTGAGCTCGATCAGCCGCGTGTCCTGGATCATATTCGCGCACTCCTCGATAAGTGATGGTTCAAGCTCGTTTCAGGTATTTATACGCATTAGAAATTGGGCGGCGTGCATACCCAGATCACCCGACAGGTGGTCTTGCCCGCATTCACCAGCCGGTGCGGGGCGGTAGGCAGGAAGTAAAAGCTCTCGTCCTTGCGCACGCGCTCCACGCGGTCGCCCACGATGATCTTGACCGTGCCCGAAAGCACATAGCCGAATTCCTCGCCCTCGTGCGGATCCTCCTCAACGGTTTCGCCGCCCGGTGCCATTTCTACCAGGATCGGCTCCATTCGGTTCTTCTGCGCCGAGGGCACCAGCCAGCGGATGCGCCCGCGCAGCTGCTCCTCATCCTCCTTGATGAAGATGTCCTCTTCGCCGAATACGATCTTTTCATGGTCGTTCTTGGCGAAAAACGACGGCAGATCCGAACCCAGGGATTCCAGAATGTCGTTCAGCGTGTCCAGCGACGGCGAGGTCAGGTCTCGCTCCAGCAGCGATATGAATCCCTTGGAAAGCTCGCATCGATCCGCCAGCTCCTCCTGCGTCAGTCCCCGCTGAAGCCGAAGCCTTCGGATTTTATTGCCGATCTCCACAATTCGCGCTTCCTTTCCGCCCTTCGGCCAGCCGCCGGAGAGGTTTAAAATTGCTAAACTTCAAAAGCTATTTTATTAAACCACCAACGCGCCCCGAAGTCAATGCCTGCAGGGCGCGGAAGCGTGTTAAATGTATGTGTAGCTGTATTATACGATCGAAAGTTTAGAAATAGTAAACCCCGACCCTGCTGGCCGGGGCAAAAATGAAGGATCGCCGCTGAAGCGCCTCAGCTGTCGAACGCGGCGCTGGCCTCGGACAACAGCTCGGGAACCGGCAGATGCTGCGGGCAGACGGACTGGCACTGGCCGCAGGCGACGCAGTCTGCGGCGCGTGCGCCGTTCTGTGCGAGCTGGGCATAGGCGGTGCGAACGCCCTGCGTGTCGCCGAAGCGGCGCAGGCGGTTGACACAGCTGAATATTTCGGGAATATCGATCTTCTGCGGGCAGCCGTCCGTGCAGTAGCGGCAGCCGGTGCAGGGGATGGTGGGAATGGTCTTCATGTGTGCGCGCACGCGCTCGATCACGGCGGCCTCATCGGCATTCAGCGGCTCAAAGCTGCCGAAGGTGTGCAGGTTGTCCTGCACCTGCGCCGGCGTGGACATGCCGCTGAGCACCGTGACCACGTTTTTCTGCGAGGCCGCGAAGCGCAGCGCCCACGAAGCAATGGAGACGTCGGGCGCTGCGGCCTTGAGCATTTCGGCCTCCGCGTCCACCAGCGCGGCCAGATTGCCGCCCTTGACCGGCTCCATCACGATGATGGGCAGGCCGTGGCGGCAGAGCACCTCATGCACGCGCCCGGCCTGCACCACGGGATCGTCCCAGTCGGCGTAATTCAGCTGCATCTGCACGATCTCGATCTCCGGATGCGCGCTCAGGATCTCGTCCAGCAGCTCCGGCGTGCCGTGATAGGAAAAGCCGATGTGCTTCGCGCGCCCCTGCGCCTTGACGCCGCGCAGCCAGCTGAAGCAATCGTATTTCAGATAGTTTTCATAGCTCGCGCCGTCGTGCACGTCGTGCAGCAGGTAGACATCCAGATGATCCGTGCCCAGCCTGCGCAGCTGCTCGTTCAGGATGCGGTCGCGGTCGTCTGCGCCCTTCATCACCCATTGGGGCAGCTTATCCGCCAGCATGAAGCTGTCGCGCGGATAGCGCTCTACCACCGCCTGACGGACGATGTCCTCCGATTCGCCGCCGTGGTAAATGTAGGCCGTGTCGAAATAGTTCATGCCCGCGCGCATGCAGGCGTCCACCATGCCGCATACCGCATCCAGGTCGATTTTGTCGTTGGTTTTGGGCAGACGCATCATGCCAAAGCCCAATTTCGGCATTTTGGAAATATCGATCGCCATAGCTGAATGTCCTCCCTGGTATTTATAATACTATTTATAATACTAAAGCTATCATACCCTACGGAATGGGCTTCGGTCAAGCACAATATGTATACGCTTGACAGCCGGACGGCGGATATTCTAATATAATGTCTGTATGTGCGCCGAAGAGCGCGCGAACGACCGGCGGGAGGCGGAGCATGGATACAGGGGCGGAAATGAAGGCGATCATAAACGAGATCATAGAGGAATCACTGCCGGACGCGGCGGTGCTGCGCGCGTTGAGCACGCTCGAAGCGCCGCGCGGGAAAACCGTGGTGGTCGCAGTGGGCAAGGCGGCGTGGCGCATGGCGAAGGCGGCGGCAGGGGTGCTGGCGTTTGACGCGGGCTTCGTAATTACCAAATACCGGCATGCGCAGGGCGAGATCGCGGGCATGCGCATCTTTGAGGCGGGGCATCCGGAAATGGATGAAAACGGCGTGCGCGCCACGGAGGCAGTGCTCTGCGCCGTCCAGGGCCTGTCGGCGGACGATCGCGTGCTGCTTCTGCTCTCGGGCGGCGGCTCGGCGCTGTTTGAAAAGCCGCTGGTGCCGCTGGCGGAACTGCAGAACGTCAATCGCCAGCTGCTCGCATCCGGTGCGGATATAGTGGAGATCAATACGATCCGCAAGCGCCTGTCCGCCGTGAAGGGCGGGCGCTTCGCGCAGGCCTGCGCACCCGCGCGCGTGGTTTCGATCATACTGTCCGACGTTGTGGGCGACCGGCCGGATATGATCGCCTCGGGCCCGGCCTGTCCGGACAGGTCTACGGCGGCGGAGGCGCTTGAGATCGTGCAAAAATACGATTTGAAGCTGTCGGAGCGGGCGCGCTCGCTGCTGAGCGCGGAGCCCGTGCGCGCGCTGGAAAACGCCGCAGTGCGGGTGACCGGCGGCGTGCGCCAGCTCTGCCGTTCGGCAATGGACGCCTGCGCGCGGCGCGGCTACCGGCCGGTGCTATTGACGGACTGTCTCGGCTGCGAGGCGCGCGAGGCGGGACGCTTTCTGGGCAGCATCGCTCGAACGCATGCGAATGGCGGCGAGCGGCTGGCGTTCATCGCGGGCGGTGAAACGGTGGTGCACCTGCGGGGAAGCGGGCGCGGCGGGCGCAATCAGGAGCTGGCGCTGGCGCTCGGCGGCGAGATCGAGGGCCTGTCCAACGTGCGCGCTTTTTCGCTCGGCTCAGACGGAACGGACGGCCCTACGGACGCGGCGGGCGGCATGGTGGACGGCGGCAGTTGGGCGCGGCTGCGCGCGCAGGGACTCTCGCCGCGCACGCTGCTGGACAATAACGACGCCTACACGGCGCTGTCGGCCTGCGGCGAGCTGATCGTGACCGGCGCGACGGGCACCAACGTGAACGATGTGAGCGTCGTGCTGATCGATAAATGATGCGGTTCGCATAAGAAATGACCGGCGCGCGCCAAAGGAAGCCGCCGTAAAAAAGTACCCTGACGAATCCTCCGATGACTGGAGGCGTTTCGCCAGGGTATGCTTTATGAATTGCCTGCGTTTCCTTGCAGAAGCTGCCGAATGCGCAAAGCTCCGGCTTTGCCAATTCTTATGCTTTTATGCGCTGCCGAGGTATGCGGCCTTGACCTGCTCGTTGGACAGCAGCTCTGCGCCCGTGCCGCTCAGGGTAATGCGCCCGGTCTCCATTACGAAGCCGTAATCGGCGCATTTGAGCGCCGCGTTGGCGTTCTGCTCGATCAGCAAAATGGTGATGCCGCGCTGCTTCAGAATCTGGATGATGCGGAAAATATCCTTCACCACCAGCGGCGCGAGGCCCAGCGAGGGCTCGTCCATCATCATCAGCCTCGGGCGCGTCATCATCGCGCGCCCAACGGCCAGCATCTGCTGTTCGCCGCCGGAGAGCGTGCCCGCCAGCTGCCACTGGCGCTCCTTCAGGCGCGGGAACAGCTCAAATATTTCCTCCAGATCCTGGCGCACAGCCGCATCGTCGCGGCGCAGATACGCGCCGATCTTCAGGTTTTCCAGCACCGTCAGGTTCGGAAACACGCGCCGTCCCTCGGGTACGAGCGCGATGCCGCCCTCGACAATCTTCTGCGTGTCCGCGCCGGTAACGTCCTTTCCGGCAAATTCCACCGTGCCGCCGCTGGGGTGTACCAGGCCGGATATGGCGCGCAGCGTGGTGCTCTTTCCCGCGCCGTTTGCACCGATCAGGGTGACGATCTGTCCCTCCTCCACGTCGAAGGAGATTCCCTTCAGAGCCTCGATGCCGCCATAGCTGACGCGCAGATCGGTCACTTTCAGCAAGCTCATTTATTCATCCTCCCCCAGATACGCCGCGATTACGGCGGGATTATCGCGCACCTCGGCGGGCGTGCCCTCGGCGATCTGCTTGCCGAAGTCGATCACATAGATGCGATCGGAAATGCCCATGACCAGGCTCATATGGTGCTCGATCATGAACACTGTCAGGCCGAAGCGCTCCTTGATGTCGCGAATGAAGGCGCCCAGCTCCTCCGTCTCCTGCGGGTTCATGCCCGCGGCAGGCTCGTCGAGCAGCAGCAGCTTCGGGCGCGTCGCCAGCGCGCGCGCGATCTCCAGGCGGCGCTGCTGGCCGTAGGGCAGGGAGGTCGCCATTTCGTCGGCCATGCCGTCCAGCCCCACGATCTTCAGCAGCTCCATGGCCTCCTGGCGCATGGCGCGCTCCTCCTTCATGTTCAGGCGGAAGGTGGCGGTGAATACGTTGCTGGTG
>CAKUOX010000013.1 GCA_934670175.1 uncultured Clostridia bacterium
AAAGATCAGGAAGATCCGGAGGATATTCCGTGTCGGCGGGCGGAGGTTCGCAGACCGCACGCCGACGATCATAGAAAAGGTGTTTTTGAGATGCTTGTTGCTTTCATGCTGTCGAATCATGGCCAAGAACGGAGTATGGTACTGCCTGAACTGCAGTATCATGCTTTGCTGTGCCTGCATTCGACGAAGCTGGAAGCGCCGCGCCATCGGCGTCCCAAACTGGGATAAGCGCGGCCGCGCATTCAGTCCACCCGTCCTTGCATGGCGGGTGGATTTCTTTTTTGGAACAACGGGGATCGGCAGCAATACGCCGATGATTCTTATAGACTTTCAGGAGGTGGAATATGATTATTCAGGGGAAGGTGGCGTCGGCCGTCGTGTATGCGAACGTCATTGAGGATAAGGCCATCGAGCAGATCCGTCGGATGTGCGATTATGATTTTGCGAAGGACAGCAGGATACGCATCATGCCCGATGTGCACGCGGGCAAGGGCTGCACCATTGGCACGACCATGACCATCAGCGATAAAGTAGTGCCCAATATGGTCGGTGTGGACATCGGCTGCGGCATGTATACCGTCCGGCTGGACGCACGCGAGATCGACCTTGCGCGCTTTGACGCGGCGGCGCATGCCGTGCCCTCGGGCATGAATGTGTGGGAGGGGCGCAGGGAGCGCTTCGATCTGGAGCCGCTGCGCTGCTTTCGCGTGTTGAAGGACACCCGCAGATTGCAGCGCTCGCTGGGCACGCTGGGCGGCGGCAACCATTTCATCGAGATCGACCGCGCGTCGGACGGCGCGTTGTATCTGGTGATCCACAGCGGCAGCCGCAATCTGGGCAAGCAGGTCGCCGAGCATTACCAGCAGCTGGCAGTGGAGCTGAACCAGGGGCGCGAGGCGTATTTCAAAAAGCGCGACGCACTGATCGCCGAGTACAAGGCCGCCGGCAGGCGCAGGGAGATTCAGGCGGCGCTCGAGCAGCTGTATTGGACGAAAACGCCCATGACGGTTCCGGAGGATCTGTGCTATGTGTACGGCGAGTATCTGCAGGATTACCTGCACGACGTGGAGATCTGCCAGCACTTTGCGCGCCGCAATCGCGAGCTGATAGCGGAGGTACTGCTTTCCAGCACGGGGCTGAGCGGCGGCGAAGCGTTCCATACGGTTCATAATTACATCAACACGCAGGAAATGATACTGCGCAAGGGCGCGATCGCCGCGCATGACGGCGAAAAGGTGCTCATCCCGATCAACATGCGCGACGGCTCCGTGCTCGCCGTCGGGCGCGGCGATCCGGAATGGAATTATTCCGCGCCGCACGGCGCAGGGCGCGTGATGTCGCGCATGGCGGCGCGAGAGACGCTGGATATGGCGACCTACGTCGAGGCGATGCGGGGCGTCTATACGACCTCGGTCTGCCCCGACACCATCGATGAGGCGCCAATGGCGTATAAGTCCATCGAGGACATTGTCGGCGTCATTCGAGATTCTGTGGACGTGATCGATATTATGAAGCCCATTTACAATTTTAAGGCGTCCGGCTGAGCGGCTTTCTGGCCGGACGCCGGGAGAGGGGAGAAAAACTGTGGATTATCCGATGATCGACATGCGGCAGACCGGCCGGAACATCAGCCTTTTGCGGCAGCAGCGCGGCATTTCCGTCAGCCAGCTCCAGCACATGCTGGGCTTTGCTACGCCGCAGGCAATTTACAAGTGGCAGCACGGCGCGTCCCTGCCCACGCTGGATAATCTGGTGGCGCTTTCCGCCATATTTGCCGTGCCCATAGACGGCATCCTGATACTGGACGCGGGAAAGGCATAAGCTTCCTGCGCGCCGGTGATTGAACATTTCGGCGATTTCGGTTATAATGGAAGCGGATTAAAACGAAAGCGCGAAATGCGGTACGAGAGATGAAGCAGGAAAAGCGGAAAAGTACGGATGGCGCGGCGGGAAAGCGCAGGGCGCGCAGCTCGGCCGGCGCTCGAAAAAAGTATTTAATGATCGGCGCGGCGGCGCTGCTGGCGGCAGTGGCGGCGCTGCTGCTGTGCCTGCGGGGCGGCGGCGTGTATGTCAACGGTGAAAACATACTGCGCGCGGCAGGCAATACGCTGATGGCGGGCGGCGGCTATGCCATCTACGACGCCGATACGAATACGCTGCGGCTGCGCGATGTGCAGATCAGCGCCTCGGCGCACGGCGCGGGCGTGTATTCAAGCGGCGATCTGAAGCTGGTGTTCGAGGGTGAAAACAGCATCGGCGGCGAGACCTGCGCGATACGCGCGGGCGGCGAATTGCAGATTACGGGCGAGGGCAGCGTATCGGCCGAGGGCGGCGAATTTGCGCTGCGCGCGGGCGGCGATCTGCGCGTGTCCGGCCATGTGACGCTCACGTTGTCCGGCGGCGCGGCGGCCATACGCTGCGGCGGCGCGTTTGCGCAGGATGCGCTCTATCTCGATCAGGACGAAAACGGCGCGGCCGTCGGGGATCTGTGGACGGCAACGCGGCTGGTGATGCGCGCGCCGGTGCGGCTCAAGTATATCACCTATGGCGGCGGCGAGCTGGAAATGAGCGAATTTGCCTGGGGCACGGCGAACCTGAGCCTGCCCACGCCCGCGCGCGAGGGCTTTGATTTCCGCGGCTGGTATCTGAGCAACCGCTACAAGCAGGCGTTTGACGCCGCCGCGCCGCTGACGGCGGATACGGCGCTCTATGCCATGTGGGAAAAGGCGGCGGACGCGGTGTATACCGGCGTGGATGTATCCTCCTATCAGAAGGAGATCGACTGGGCGAAGGTGAAGGCGGACGGCGTGGACTTTGCGCTGATCCGCGCGGGCTTCCGCGGCTGGGGCGCGGAGGGCACGCTGAACGCGGACGCCTATTTTGAAACGAACGCCGCCGGAGCGAAAAAGGCGGGGCTGGACGTGGGCGTGTATTTCTATTCGCAGGCGACCACGCCCGAGGAGGCCGTGGCCGAGGCGGACTTCGTGCTCGAAAGGCTGCAGGGCAAAACGCCCGATCTGCCCGTCTGCTTCGATCTGGAATATGCCGAGGAGGGCGGCGGCTATATCGGCCGCCTGTACGACGCGCAGCTTTCGCCCGACGCATTGGCGGAGCTCTGCGCGGCCTTCTGCGAGCGCGTGGAGGCCGCCGGCTGTGAGGCGATGGTCTATTGCAATTACAATATGCTCAGCGGCGGTCTGGGCGAGCGGCTGGCCGCGCGCGGCATACGCATCTGGCTGGCACAGTGGAACCCCGCGCCGTATTATGTGGGCGATTATGAGATATGGCAGTTCACCAGCCAGGGCAGCGTCAACGGCATCAGCGGCAATGTGGACATGAATTACCGCTATGTGGTCGGCGATCAGAGCGCATCGGCCTGATCGCGGCGCGTGGATTCGCGCTGGATCAGCTTCACGGGGGCCAGCTCGGGCGATTCGCCGCCGGCGCTGCCGCCGTCCAGAAGCGCCATCAGCGCATTCACGGCGGCTTCGGCGAGCTTTTCCGGATACTGATGGATGGTTGTAATGGAAGGATGGTTGTATTTCGAAAGTGAAATATCGTCAAACCCGACGATCTTCACATCCTCGGGCACGCGCACGCCGCGTTCACGCAGGGCGTTGATCGTGCCGATAGCCAGATAATCGGCCTGGGCGAATATGCCGTCGAAGCGAATGCCGCGCGCCAGAGCGGCGAGCATACATTCGTAGCCTTCCTTCACGGCGGGCGCATCTGCCAGCAGCACGCAGCCTTCGTCGGCGCCGCGGCCATGGTCGCGCAGCGCCTGGAAAAAGCCCTGCGTGCGGTTCTGAAAGGCGCGAATTGGGTATTTGCTGTTCATGACCCACAGGTCTGAGCATCCGGCGCGGATGAGCTCCTGCGCCGCGAGATAGCCGCCGCGGTAGTTGTCGGATTCAACGATCACCCGCGCGGCGTCGGCATCCGATTCCCTTTCAGGGTATCTGTCCACATAGACCACGGGAATATCGCGAATGTCAAAGCGCGTGGCGCTGTCGCGGGCAATGAAGATCAGGCCGCTGATGTTCTGCTGCATCAGCATGTCAAGGTAGGCGGCCTGCATCTGCTGAGAAACGTTGCTGTTGCAGATGATCGCCCAATAATCTCGGGCAAAGAGCTGCACCTGGATTTCCACAACGATGTTGGCAAAGAATTCATTGGCAATGTCCGGCGCGATGATGCCGACAATGGGCATTTTGTTGGTGCGCAGCCCCCTTGCTACGAGATTCGGGCTGTATTTGGCCTGCCGGATGACAGCTTCGACGCGCGCGCGCGTCGTGGGCGCGACGCTTTCCGGATGGTTGAATACGCGCGAAACGGTGGCGGTGGAAACATTGGCGGCCTGTGCGATTTCCCGTATGGAAGCATTTTGAAGCATTGCATTTCTCCTTGTGCGGCAGCCTGAAATTTTCGCTGCGTGCCTGTTCATAATTTTAGCACATGCGCGCGCTGCCGTCAAAGCTTTTGCTTGCGGCGCAATTTCATGCCGCAGTTCTGCCCGGCGGGGCTTGAAATTATTGGCGTTTGGTTGTATTATGGTAGATAGGAATTTTGGCTTTTTTTTCAAAATACAGATCCAGGAGGGGCATTTCATGAGCATCGTCAAGAGAAGTTTCGGGCGTCTTCCCGATGGCCGCGAGGCGGAGCTGTACACGCTGACCAACGCTTCGGGCGCGTCCGTTGAGATCACCAATTACGGCGGCATACTGCATGCCATCAACGTGCCGGATAAGAATGGCAGGATCGGCAACGTGCTGCTCGGCTACGACGACGTTTCCGGTTATGTGCCGCTGTGCGGCTATATCGGCGCGCTGATTGGCCGCGTAGGTAACCGCATCGCGCGCGGCGAATGCACCGTGAGCGGGCAGGAGCTGCATCTGGCGAAAAATGAAAACGGCAAAAACCACCTGCACGGCGGCGCGGAGGGCTTCGACCGCAAGTTTTGGGAGGTCACGCCCGTGGAGGGCATCTGCGAGGATCAGCTGATCCTCAAGTATTTCAGCCCCGACGGTGAGGAGGGCTATCCCGGCAACCTGCGCGTGATGGTGACCTACGTCTTTACCGATGAAAACGAGCTGGTGATCCGCTATGAGGCCGTGTCCGACAAGGATACCCTGTGCAACTTGACCAACCACGCCTATTTCAATCTCGAGGGCGAGGGCAGCGGCAAGATTCTGGATCATGTATTTGAGGTCAACGCCGACACCTTCACCGTGGGTGACGCGGAGCTGATCCCCACCGGCGAGCAGCGCGACGTGACCGGCACGCCCTTCGACCTGCGCAAGCCTACCCGCATCGGCGATGTGCTGGCGCAGACCGAGGCGAACGACCAGCTGCGCGCGGGCCACGGCGTGGATCATAACTTCAACATCAACGATTTCGAAGCGGGGCTGCGCTTTGCCGCCTGCGTGACCGCGCCGGTCAGCGGGCGCATCATGAACGTGTTTACGGATATGCCCGCCATGCAGATCTACACCGGCTGCTGCCTTGACAGCGTCAACCCGGGCCGCTGCGGCCGCCGCTATGGCCAGTATGAGGCCTTCTGCATGGAAACTCAGTTCGCGCCCGATTCCATCCACCATCCGAATTTTCCGGACAGCGTGCTCTACGCGGGCGAAAAGTACGACTACACCACCGTATTCACATTTGACACGACGGCGGACGAGGCATGACCGTCTGACCGACCGAAAGGAGCGTTTTTCAGCATGGAAGTCCGTACCCGCTTTGCGCCCAGCCCGACCGGCTATATGCACCTGGGCAACCTGCGCACCGCACTTTATACCTATCTTTACGCACGCCGCATGGGCGGCAAGTTCATTCTGCGCATTGAGGATACCGATCAGGAGCGCGAGGTGCCCGGCGCAGTAGATGTGATCTACAATTCACTCAAAACCGCCGGACTTTCGCACGACGAAGGCCCCGACGTGGGCGGCCCCTGCGGCCCGTATGTGCAGTCCGAGCGTAAGGACATGTACCTGCCCTACGCAAAGGAGCTGGTGAAGACCGGCCATGCGTACTACTGCTTCTGCACGAAGGAGCGCCTGGACGAGGCGCGCGCCGCCGCCGAGGCGAAGGGCGAGACCTTCAAGTATGACAAGCACTGCCTGCACCTTACGCAGGAGGAGATCGAGCGCCGCCTGGCGGCGGGCGAGCCCTATGTCATTCGCCAGAACGTGCCCACCACCGGCAAGGCCGGCTTTGACGATGTGATCTACGGCCACGTCGAGGTGGACTGCGATACGCTGGATGATAACGTGCTGATCAAGGCCGACGGTCTGCCCACCTACAATTTTGCCAACGTCATTGACGATCACCTGATGGGCATCACGCATGTGATGCGCGGCAACGAATACCTGTCCTCCGCGCCGAAGTACAACCTGCTCTACGAGGCCTTCGGCTGGACGCCGCCGAAATATGTGCATCTGACGCCGGTCATGGCCAACGCGCAGCGCAAGCTCTCCAAGCGCAAGGGCGACCCCTCGTTTGAGGATCTGCTGGGTCAGGGCTATCTGACCGAGGCGATCATCAACTATCTGGTGCTGCTGGGCTGGAGCCCGCGCGGCGAGCGCGAGTTTTTCACGCTGAAGGAGCTGGAGCAGGTGTTCGATCTGGAAGGCCTGTCCAAGAGCCCGTCGATCTTTGACATTGCCAAGCTCAACTGGTTCAACGCCGAGTACATTCGCCAGCTGACGCCGGAGAAATATCTGGAATATGCAGCGCCGTGGCTCGAAAAGACGCTCGATCCCGCGAGGTTCGACTTTAAGCGCCTGGGCGAGCTGCTTCAGCCGCGCACCGAGGTATTCAACCAGCTGCCGGAGATGGTGAAATTCCTGGCGGAAATGCCGGAATATGACACGGAGCTCTTCTTCAACAAGAAGCAGAAGAGCAGCGTCGAGACCGCGAAGGTCGCGCTGGAGAAGCTGATTCCGGTGCTCGAAGGCATTTCCGACTGGACGGAGGCGGGCATTCACGACGCCGTGATGGCGTTCGTTCCGGAAACCGGCATGAAGACCGGCCAGCTGCTCTGGCCGATGCGCATTTCCATTTCCGGCCAGATGTCCACGCCGGGCGGCGCATTTGAAATCGCGTACCTGCTGGGGCGCGATGAAACGCTGCGCCGCATGCGCGAGGGCCTTGCCAGACTCTGATACAATCCCTGACTGTCGAGCACCATCGGCGCATTCCGCTGCGTGCCGGAGCGCTGCCCGATGGCAGCCGCCGATCCGCAGGGCCGGAGCCTTTGCGGATTCTGCACCCTGATAAGCGCCTCGCGTTCGCCGAAACAGCGGCGGCGCGGGGCTGCTTGAGCTTCTGAGAGAAATACGCATGGAAAACAGTATTTTTACCCGAAAACAGATCCGCGCGCTGGTGATCCCACTGATCATCGAGCAGCTGCTGGCGTCGCTGATGGGCACCATCGATACGATGATGGTCAGCGCGGCCGGCTCCGCCGCCATATCCGCAGTTTCGCTGGTGGACGCGATCAACGTGCTCATCATTCACGTTTTTTCCGCGCTGGCTGCGGGCGGCTCGATCATCTGTGCGCAATATCTGGGGCGCGGCGACCGCAGGGAAGCGAACGAGACCGGCCGCCAGCTCGTTTTGTGCGTCACGCTGCTTTCCTCTGCGGTGATGATCGTCTTTATTGCGCTGCGCAGTCCCATGCTGCGCCTGATCTTCGGCAGTGTGGAGCCGGACGTAATGTCGAGCGCGCAGGTCTATCTGCTGATTACGGCGCTGTCCTATCCCTTCATCGCGCTGTACAATGCGGGCGCTGCGCTCTTTCGCGTAGACGGCAATTCGCGGCTGCCGATGGCGGTATCCACCATCTGCAACCTGATCAACATCGGCGGCAATGCGCTGCTGATCTTCACGTTTAAGATGGGCGCTGCGGGTGCGGCGCTGAGTACGCTGGCATCGCGCGTGCTCAGCGCCGTGGCGGTGCTCTGCTTTCTGCGTCAGGAGAAGCAGACCATCGTGGTGCGCGATTATTTCAGCATTCGTCCGCAGATGAAGCGCATTTGGAACATTATGGCCGTGGGCGTGCCCACGGGCGTTGAAAACGGCATGTTCCAGTTCGGCAAGCTGGTGATCCAGTCCACGGTGTCCACGCTGGGCACGGCCGCCATCGCAGGCCAGGCCATGACGCAGTTGCTGGAGCTGCTGGCGAGCAACGCAGCCATGGGCGTGGGCATCGCGCTGATGACGGTAGCGGGACGCCTGCTGGGCGCGGGCATGATTGCCGAGGCGCGTGCCGCCACGCGGCGGCTATGTCTCTGGGCGGAGGGCACAGTGGTCATCATGTGCGCGCTGATCGCGCTGGGCGTCGCGCCGCTGACCCGTCTCTGCGCTCTGGAGCCGGAGGCGGCCGCCATAACCGTACAGCTCACGCTGATCATCTGCGCCGTGAAGCCCTTCATCTGGATGACGGCGTTTATTCCTGCCTACGCGCTGCGCGCCGCGGGCGATGTGCGCTTTACGATGCTGGTTTCATCGATCACCATGTGGAGCTGCCGCGTGGTCGTTTCCGTGGTGCTGATGCGCGCGTTCCACATGGGCCCGCTGGGAATGTGGATCGGCATGTTTTCGGACTGGTTCGTCCGCAGCGTCATCTTTCTCGTGCGCTTTCACGGCGATAAATGGACGCGCCGGCGCGTGATCGGCGATTAGCGCCCTACTGTTTTAAGCCATACGCAAGCGGTATATTATGTTAAATATATATTTGAGGGATGCGTTGGTTGCAAATGCGGCAAAAAGGAAGTAAAATATAGAATGTATAATTCTGGTTCGTAACGATGAAGCGTGCGATCTGCCGGTCGCGATACTAAAGAAAAGTCAGGTGAAACAATGCAGGCACCCAAGCATACGCCATCCCAACATGCCGAGCGTCCCGCGCGCCATGCGCAGGCGGGGGCAGATCGGCGCGTTTCAGGCCATACCGCGCGTCCGAACGCCGCGTCCGCTTCGCGGCAGCGACCGCCGCAGCATCGCGCGCGTCCGACCGGCACGGCGCATCGGACAACGCCGCCGCGCCATGCATCCGGCCGTTCCGGTGCGCCGGTGCGCCGTACAGGCGCCAGACGCCGCCGCTATCGGGTGGATCGCCGCAGATTGATGCTGCTTGGTGCGGCGCTGCTGGCGGTCATCGCGATCGTCGCGATCATTTTGGCGATCGTGCCGTCCTCGCATGCGCCGGTCGAAGCGCAGCCTGATGCAACGGAAGCTGCGTCGGCCGCGACGCAGGCGCCGCAGTCTACGCTCATGGCGCAGCCGGAGCCGACCGCGCAGGCGCCGCTGCCGACGATGGTTGCGGAGTATACCATCCTTGAGGACAAGCTCACCACTGATCACGCGCTGGGGCTGCCCGAGAGTCCGCGCGTGGACGACAGCTATTTCAACGACTGCCTGTTCGTGGGCGATTCCGTATCGGAAAAGCTCAGGCTCTTCGTCAGTCAGGAACGCAAGGAGAATCCCACCTATTTGGGAAATGCCAGGTTCATCACGGCGTCCTCCTTCAGCGCGCGCAACGCGCTGCGCGAGGTGACGGAGACCTCACTGCATCCGTCGTGGCAGGGCCAGAAGATGCGTCTGGAGGATTTGATTCCGCTGACGGGCGCGACGAAGGTCTACATCATGCTGGGCATGAACGATGCGGGCATCAGCGGCTACAAGGATGCCGCGCAGAATCTGATGACGCTGATCGGCCTGATCCAGGAAAAGTCGCCGGACATACAGATATTCATCGAGACCGCCACGCCCCGCCTGAGCGGCACGCACCCGACCACGAAGCAGCTGCTGGCCTTCAACCTTCAGGTGAACGAATACGTTCAGCAGCTGGGCGATCCCAACGTGAACATCGTGGATGTGGCGTTCGTGATGCGTGATGAGGAGGGCAAGCTCAAGGCGGAGTATTGCAGCGATCCGGACAACATGGCGATCCATTTCACCAATGCGGGCTGCCGCGCCTGGGTAGATTACCTTTATACCCACGCGCTTGTGGCCTCATAAATAAAACAAGGAAAAACGAGGAGACATTACCATGAAAAAGCTACTTTCACTGCTGTTGCTCGCCGTCATGATCCTTACCCTGAGCGCCTGCGGAGGCGGCGGCAAGCAGAGCGCCAAATCGGCCGATCTGAAGGCCGTGCTGGCCAAGTTCACCTTCGACGGCGAAATGCTGGAGATGGATGAAAACGATATGCTGGACGTATACGGCATTCAGGCCGCCGACATGAAGCAGTTCGCTGCCGCGGTGAACACCTCCGGCATCGACTGCGACGAGGTGGTGCTGGTGGAGGCCAAGGATGCCGACGCCGCCAGCCGCGTCAAGGAAGCGCTGGATAAGCGCTATCAGGCCAAGCTGAACGAGACGGAGAATTATCTGCCGGATGAATATGCGGTGATCAAGACCTGCTCCGTCGTCATGGATGGCAACTATGTGGCCATGATCGTGGCGCCGAACGCGGCGGATCTGGTGAAGATCTACAATGAGAGCTTTAAGTGATTGATTCCAGGGCGCAGTTCCCCCAAACCCCCGTGCCGCTCGGGCATGGGGGTTTTTAAGGGATAGAAACAGTAAGCCGCAGCCATTCTTCCGGATGCACTTTGATTCTGGCTTAAAGGTGGGTTGACCGTGGTCTTTTCCAGTATGGTTTTTCTGTTTGTTTTTCTTCCGCTGACGCTGCTGGCGTTTTATGTGCTGCCGCGTCCGCTGCGCAACCCATTTTTGCTGCTGGCGAATCTGGTGTTCTACGGCTGGGGCGAGCCGGTCTATATCCTGCTGATGCTCTTTGCCACGGTGGTCAATTATGTATTTGGCTACCTGATCGGCAAAACGCGGCATACCAGACCGGCGCGCGCGAAGATATACCTGGCGGCGGCGGTGGTCATCAGCCTGGCCAGCCTGGCGTACTTCAAGTATGCGGGCTTTCTGGCGGAAATCTACAATGCGATTCCCTTCCTGCCGGATATAAGCGTGCCGCAGATCGAGCTGCCCATCGGCATATCCTTCTATACGTTCCAGACCATGTCCTATTCCATCGACGTTTATCGCGACGATGCGCCCGTGCAGCGCAGCCTGGTGAACTTTGGCGTGTACGTTACGCTCTTTCCGCAGCTGATCGCCGGCCCCATCGTGCGTTATAAGGATGTGGCGGAGCAGCTGGACGGCGAGCGCGCGCCGGTCGCGCAGTTCGCGTTCGGCATTCGCCGCTTCGTCATCGGTCTGTGCAAAAAGGTGCTCATCGCCAACCAGATGGGGCTGCTCTGGGACAGGCTGCGCCCCGACGCGGCGACAAACGGCGCGCTGGCGGCGTGGGTCGGCATCATCGCCTATACGCTGCAGATCTATTTTGATTTCAGCGGCTATTCCGATATGGCGGTGGGGCTTGGCAGCATGCTGGGCTTCGATTTCATGGAGAATTTCAATTATCCCTATATTTCCCGCAGCATCACCGAATTCTGGCGCAGGTGGCACATTTCGCTGAGCACCTGGTTCCGCGATTATGTCTACATTCCGCTGGGCGGCAACCGCGTCAAGCCTGCGCGCATGTATCTGAACCTGTTTGCAGTCTGGTTCCTGACCGGACTCTGGCACGGCGCGAGCCTGAATTTCATATTGTGGGGACTGTATTATTTCGTGCTGCTGGTGATCGAAAAGCGCTTTCTGGGCAGGTATCTCCAAAGGCTGCCCGCGTTTTTCCAGCATCTGTACGCGCTGCTGCTGGTGATGATCGGCTGGGTGCTGTTCTACTTTGACGGCGGCATCGGCGATTGCTTTGCCTACCTGGGCGTGATGTTCGGCAGGAGCGGCGGCCTGATCTCCGCCGAGGCGCTCAATCTGGCCGTGCGCTATATCCCCATCCTGCTGGTCGCCATTCTGGCCGCGACGCCGTTGGGGAGCCGCCTGTGGAAGCGCATCGAGGGGTGCACGCCGGCGGGCGTGGCCGAGATCGCGCTCTGTCTGCTGGCGCTGGCGCTCTGTACCGCCGTGCTCGCGAGCCAGAGCTACAATCCCTTCCTGTACTTTAAATTCTAAGGAGGCGGAACCATGCGCAATCGAAAGTTGCAAATCGTCGCGATCCTGCTGTTCAGCCTCTATATCGGCGTCTTTGGCATATTATACGCCGTACTGCCCAAAGAATCGTTTTCAGAAAAGGAAAAGCGCGTGCTCGCCGCTTTTCCGGAGACCAGCCTGAAGACTGTGCTGGACGGCAGCTTTGAAAGCGGCTTTGAGACCTGGCTGTCCGACCATGTGCCCGGGCGGGATACGCTGGTGGGGATAAACGCGGAATACGAGCAGATCAGCGCCCGCAACGGCTTGAACGGCGTGATCTACGCCGGAGGCGACCGCCTGTACGCCAGCGCGGACAGGCTGGACGCCGAGGATATTCGCAGAAAATGCGCGCGCATCAATGCCTTTGCGGAGGCGACGGCGCTGCCGACCGACGTGCTGCTAATTCCGGACGCGGGCTATATCCATGAGGCAGAGCTGCCGCTGCATGCGCCCTATCCGGATGCGGAATTGCACCGGCTGATGGCGGAATCGCTGGACGACGGCATCAACCTTATCTGGCCGGAGACACTCCTGAGCGCCGATTCGGAACAGGCGCAGCTGTATTACCGCACCGACCACCACCTGACCTCGCGCGGCTCCTATGAGGTCTGCCGCCTGTACGCCGAGACCGCGGGCAGGTCGCTGCCCGACACGGCGCAGTACGACGTTGAGACCTGCGATGGCTTCTATGGCTCCATGTACGCCAAGTCCGGCCTGTGGCGCGTGCAGCCCGACACGCTCGAGATCTGGCGGAGCAGGGCACTCGACCAGGTGAGCGTCAGCTTTGACGACCGCGAGGCGTCCGACAGCCTGTTTTTCACCGAGCATTTGCAGGAAATGGATAAGTATCCGGTGTTCCTGGACGGCAACCACGGCCTGGTGGTGATAGATACCGGCCGCGAGGGCGGCGAAAGCCTGCTGATCGTGCGCGATTCCTTTGGCCATTGCTTCGCACCCTTTGCGGCGGATGCGTTCGATCGCGTGGTGCTGGTGGACCTGCGCTATTATCGCAAATCCGTCAGCGCGCTGGCGCAGGAAATGCAGGTCGACCGCGTGCTCTTCCTCTATGGCGCGGACACCTTCATTACCGACGGCAATTTTGCCTGGCTGAAATAAAAAAAGCTGAAACAGAAAAATAGCCGCCATGAAAACGCGATATGCTTTCATGGCGGCTGCTTATATCAGCCATTACAGATCTTCAGCGTATGCGCAAGCCCTGTGCGCAGATCGTACTCGGCGCGCCAGCCGAGCGACATTAGCCTGTCGGGGCTCAGCACCGCGCGGGAAACGGTGGAATAGCCCGCGCGTTCCGCTTCGGGCGGCAGGTCGAAGCGCAGCTGTACGCCCGCGAGCTCGGCCAGCGTTTCGGCGTATTCGCGTATGCTCACGGCGCAGTCGGGGTTGGCGACATTGTAGGCCTGCGCGGGTCTGCCCTTCAGCAGCAGCGTGATCAGCGCTGCTGCGGCATCCGCCGCATAGCAATAGGAGCGCACCTGCGCGCCGGGAGATTTCAAAATGATGTCCTCGCCTGCGAGCGCCCTGCGCAAAAACTGCGCGTCCGCACGGCTGTTTCGGGGAGTGATCGCCGCACCGTAGACATAGCACAGCCGGGCGCAGAGCGCGTCCGCCTCGTATTGCGCGGCGTAGCTGGCGCACAGCGTTTCTGCGGCGCGCTTGCTTTCCGGATAGCACGCGCGGGGGTTCATCGGGTCGATCCTGCCGTAGTCCTCCTCGGCAAACGCGGGCAGGCTCGGATTTTCGCCGTAGATCTCGCCGGTGGAGATCAGCAGCAGGCGTCCGCCGTGCGCGCGCAGGTGCTCCAGCAGGTTCATCGTGCCCAGCAGGTTGGCCTGCATCGTGCCCACGGGATCGGCAGAGAATGCCAGCGGATGCGCGTTCGAAGCGGCGTGAACGATATAATCCGCCTTCAACGGCGTTTTCAGCGGCAGGCATGCGTCGTAGGGCAGGCAGGACAGGCCCGCTATGCCCGATAGCGCTTCCCGCGCCCGCGCGGGGCTGCGGCACAGCGCCGCCAGGTGCATATTCAGCCCGTGGCGCGCGTTCACATGCGCCAGCGCGCGCAGCAGGTAGCTGCCCACCAGCCCGCTGCCGCCCGTGACGGCCACCGTGCGCCCGCGCAGCCGGTCAAAGGGCAGGCCGAGGGCGGCGATGCGCTCGAGCTCCTGCAGCAAAAGCGGATGATCCTGGTTCATGAAAGCGCCTCCTGCCTTTTTGAAGGTCGGTCAGTTCGACTTGCTGAGCATCAGCAGCGCGCGGAAGATGTCGATATCCTCCGGCGTGGTGAGCTTGATATTTTTTTCGGAGCCGTGGGAGAAGTAGATGGTGCGCCCAAGCTCCACCATCAGCGTGCAGGATGCGATGGAATTCGTGATGCCCTTTTCCAGCGCCTCGCGGTGCGCGTCCGCCAGCGTGCCGATGGGGAAGGCCTGCGGCGTCTGCGTGCGCTTCAGGTTCTGGCGCGGATAGCTCGAATGCGTGGAGAGCTGATCCTCCGTCTCCAGCATGGCCTCCTGACACGGCACGACGGCGATGGCGGAGCCATGCTGCGTGGCGGTGGCGATGCAGTCTGAGATGATGTCCGCCGAGATCATCGGGCGAATGGCGTCGTGCACGAGCACCAGATCGCCGCGGCCATAGTGCTTTTCCAGCTCATATACGCCGTTGCGGATAGAGCCCTGACCGTTTTCACCGCCGGGAATGATGTGCCGGAGCTTCGTGATGCCGTATTGCCGCGCATAGGCGGAAAGGATGTTTTCCCAGCCCTCGATGCAGACCACGGCGATGGCGTCGATGTCCGCATGGCGCTGGAATGCCTCCAACGTGTACACGATGACCGGCTTTTCGTTCACGGTGATAAACTGCTTGGGGATCTCCTGATTCATGCGCACGCCCTTGCCGCCGGCGATGATCAGCGCAATATTCATGTGTGCTCGCTCCTTTTGCGTCATTTTCGGGTCAGCGCATCGCGCAGCTGCGTGCTGCTGGTGCCCTGCGTGTAGGGGAAATAGATGATCTTCACGCCCAGCGGCGTCAGCTCGCGCTCGTAGCGGTTAAAGCGCTCGGTGCCCTTGTAATCGCTGCCGACGAAGAGGTAATCGTAGGGGTAGAGTTTGTACATTTCGTCGTCCTCGTCCAGCGTCTCGACAACCTTATCCACATATTTAATGCTGCCCACGATGGCCATGCGCTCCTCCAGCGGGATGAACGTGGGCTTGTTCTTGTGCTTCGAGGTCGGCGGATGTACGCCGACGATCAGATAATCGCAGTATTGCTTCGCGCGGCGCAGCAGGTTCAGATGACCGATGTGGAACAGGTCGAACGTGCCGCTCAGGAAGCCCACGCGCCCGCGCGGCTTGTCTGAAGCGCGGCCGCTTTCGGCCTTGTAGCTCCAGCTGTCCACGCCGAATTTTTCCGGATCGGCTTGATAGCGCTCGATCACGCCGCGATAGGTCTTTTCATAATCGGGAATAAACAGCGTTTCGCGGCCGAGCATGCGGGAAATGATCTCCGCCGCCAGCGCGCGCGTCTTTTCCGGCTCGTCCGCGCCGCCATAGAAGCGCGTGCCGGGGATTGCGCCCGGAGCGACGTCCAGCACGCGGTTGGCGCTGCCCTGCGCGGCGAGCTCCGCGTTTACAGATTCGCACAGGCTGCGCACCGCCGCCTTGCTCGCGCCGTAGGCCGCGAACATCGGCGAGGACACCAGCCCCGCAATGGAGCCGATGACCGCGCAATAAAACGGCGAAGCCGCCTTGAGCTGCGGCTGATACAGCCGCAATACGCGCGCAAAGCTCTCCGCGTTCGTGCGGAACAGGCAGGTCACTTCCGCGTCGGTGAGCTGGTCGAACGGCGCGATGCGCCCCAGCCCTGCGGCATAGATCAGCACGTCCGCCTCCGGATGCGCCAGGCACGCAATATCGTCGCACAGCAGATTGAAGCGTTGAAAGCTGATATTTTCATGCCCGTTTTCGGGCAGCTCGCGGCCATAGGCGAAAACCCTCGCGCCGGCCTGTGCCAGCGCTTCGGCAATGGCGCGGCCAAGGCCGCTGGTGCCGCCGACCACGACGGCAGATTTGATTTCGTTCATCGGGTGATTTCCTTCTTAAAGCATGGCTGTTTCCAGCGCGGTTTCTTCTCTCGTGTAAATTCAGTATAGCATTGCCCAAAATGCTTGTCAAGGCGTATAAAAAGCGCCCGCGCAAACGGGCGATCCGGCAGGCGCACAGGTCGAACCTGCCGGTAAATGTCAGCTTGAGATATAGCGCACCTCGCCGGGCATCAGCATGTTCAGCTCGTCCCGCGCCACGCGCTCGACATAATCATCCGACTGCACATACGTCAGCCGTTCGCCGAGCTCACGCACCTGCACCGCGAGCTCGGCGCGCGTCTGTTCAAGCGCGTCTGCGTGCGCCGAGAGCCGCTGCCAGCGCAGCTGCGACAGCGTGAAGCTCAGCGCAAACAGCGCCAGCATCAGTATAATGATGAAGAAATAAAATCGGGGCGCAACTCGGAACCTGCGCTGCATCTGCGCTCGCCTCCTCTGTGGTTGGGATCGTGCGTATGGAAATTTCTATGCGGCGCGGGCGGATCCCTTTATTTGAATATGATTTTAATCAGGCTTTTTTCGGCGAGCCAGGCGCTGCTCCGCCGCAGACTGCGCCGAAGCAGCCGCCCCAGCGCGAAGAGCGGCGGCATGGCGGCAAAGCGAAACAGCGCGGCGCCCAGCGCTGCGGCGATTAGCTCGAACGGGCGCAGCGCGCCGCGATCGGCCACCAGCGAAAAGGCAATAAGCAGCGCCGCGCCGCCCAGGCCAAAGAGCAGGTCGCAGCCCAGGCTCAGCAGCGTGCCTGCCTGCAAAAAGCGCCGCAGCGCCTCTGTGAGCGCATACCACGCGCCTATGGCCGCACCGCACGCCATCATGAAAATGAACAGCCGTCCCTGGCCAACCGTGGCGAACAGCATGGCTTACCTCAGCAGCTTCGCCAGAAAGCCGCTCCTGCCGCGCGCCTTGCCGGAGTATTCGATGGAATCAAATTCGCCGTCGATGATGATGCGCCCCTCCTCCTTGTTCATGTGTGAAAGGTTCATGGCGCTGCCGGAGATGGTCATCGTGCCCAGCGTGGTCATCAGCACCACCAGCTGTTCGTTGAAGCAGTCCACATCGGTCACGCCCGTGATTTCCGCGTGCGAGCGGTTGGCGAGCGTAAGGCCGTGGGGCGCGGCGTCCGCAGTTTGCATGTTGAAAAACCTCCCCTGCATGGTAACTGATTGGAGCATATGCGCGAGGCGGCAAAAAAAGACGGGAACAGCATTGTGTCGTTCCCGTCTTCAGAAGTATTTAAGCCGTCAGTTCTGAGCGTCTTCCTCAGGCAGTTCCAGCGTGACCTTCACGGTCACGAAGTCGTAGCCGCCGCCGACGTTCAGGTCGGTCACTGCGTTGCTGCTCTGGCTGGAGGAATCGCTGCCGTCGTTGCTGTCGCCGTTGCCATAGCCGTAGCCATAGCCGCCGTAGTTGCGGCCGTAGCCGCCGAAGAAGTTGCCGAACATGTCGTTGCCGTAGCTGTAATTATTCGTGACAGGATATACGTTGTTGTAGCGCACTACGGTCACGGATACTTCGTCGCCCGCCTTGTACTGATCCAGCACCTTCGTCAGCTCACGGAAGCTGGTGACGCGCTCGTCATTGATGGCGTAGATGAAGTCGTACTGCTTCAGGCCGGCGTTTTCGGCAGGGCTGCCGGCGGTTACGCCGTAGATGCACACGCTGGCCGGCGGATAATTGCCGGTAGGCTCGTTCGGGCCGGCGAAGTCGGATACCGTTACGCCCATCTGCGGACGGATGACCTTGCCGTTTTCGATCAGCTGCATCGCGATCGGGTAAGCGGTCTCCACCGGGATGGCGAAGCCCAGTCCCTCAAACGAAACGCTGGAATACACGCTGCCGGAATACTTCAGGGTATTGATGCCCACCAGCTCGCCCTTGTAGTTGAACAGGCCGCCGCCGCTGTTGCCCGAGTTAATGGCCGCGTCGTGCTGGATGTAATCCACATTGCGGGTGGTGTTGCTGGAAGCCACGTCGCTGCGCTCCAGCGCGGATACGACGCCCTGCGTCACCGTGTTGGCAAGCACTTCGCCGCCGGGGTTGCCGATGGCAATGACCGTGCTGCCCACGACCAGCTCATTGGAAGTGCCGATTGTCACGGGCGTGAGCTTCCTGGCGTCCTCTTCGCCGACCTGCAGTACCGCCAGATCCAGCGAGGAATCGGAGCCGACGACCTTGGCGTCCACCTTGCTGCCGTCGGGCATCAGGATCTGGTAGCTGTCGCCGCTCTCGATCACATGGTAATTGGTCAGCACATAGCCGCCTTCCTTAATGACTACGCCGCTGCCCTGTGCGTACATCGTTTCCTTCACTTCGCCGGAGGAACGATCCCACTGCTGGGTGTTGGTGATCACGCCGACCACGCTGGCGGCATTTTTCTGCGCCACATAGACCGCCGGACTCGGATCGGCGGCAGGCTCAGCCGCCGCTTCGGCGTAAGCCGCTTTGTTGCTCAGCAAACCACCCGCAGTCATAACGCCGCAAATGGCGATGGCGAAGGCCAGCATCAGGCTGGCGACCAGGAACAGACCGCGCCGAGTATAAATGCCGGTATTCTTCTTCATATTTCTCAACTCTCCTTTTCAAGTTGTTGTAGCTTTCCGCTTCAGGCGGGCGGTGTGCGCTCGCTTTCTGAAACTGTCTGTATTATAAGTTCGTAGTCAGGGAAAGTCAATGAATAAACATGCCGTAATTTGTGAACGAACTGTAACTCTTTTTTCTGCCTTTTTTATATACGGATTGGACGGGACTATAAGTCCCGCCCAATGGAAAAATATGGATATTTGCGTTCGTTATTCTGCCGCGCGCGCTTGCGCGGTATCGCGCTCGCGGAACAGCAGCGAGATGCACCACAGCGCCGCTACGCCAACCACGGCGTAAATGATACGGCTGATCGTCGCGGTCTGGCCGCCGCAGATATAGGCCACCAGGTCGAAGCGGAACAGTCCCACCAGCAGCCAGTTGATGCCGCCGATGATGGTCAGTATCAGTGAAATACGATCCAACATGTTTTCATTCCTCCTTGTGATGATTGCAGATGGTAGTGTTTCCTGAAATTCGCAAAATATGCGTTCTTGCGCGCTGCAGAGCGACATAGATAGTTTCCACTTCAAATCCATCCGGGGAGGCAACGGAAAGTTATGCTGAGATCGCTTCGATTGGGAATGGTGGGAACGGCGGAAACGGTGGAAACGGGTTTTGCGGCGGCCGCGCGCCGCGTTCGATGGGCGCGGGTATCAGCGCGGCGGCTCGCCATGCGCTGCGTAGAGCCGATGGTCATTGCCGCGATCATGTTTTTGCTCACGCGCGCCGAAATTCTGCTGCGCGCGTCGCCGCTGGCCGTAGCGGGGCTGTGCGCGGTGGCGGTATCCGGCCGCAGCGCCGCTGCGGCGGTCGTGGGCTGCATGCTGGGCGCGTTCCGGCTGCCGCTCAGCGACGTTTCGCTGATGCCGGTCATTGGCTGCGCGCTGGCGCTGGGCGGCGAATTTGTGCTTTCGCTGATTCCTGCCGCCGAAAAAATCGAAGCGGAGACCCGCGTCTCCGCCGTTGCGGGCTTTGCCTGTCTGCTGCCCGCCGTGGTGCGCGCGTGCGGCGCGCTGCTGCCCTCGGTTCAGGCGGCGGCGTGCGGCGTGCTGGCTGCTGCCGCCGCGCCGTTTATGCTGGAAATCGTTTCGCTGTCTGAAATTCCGGAGGCGCCCACACCCGCCTGCCGCGCGGGTGCGGCGGTCGTGTTGGGCGGCGTGCTGGCGGGGATGTATGCGCTGCTCCCGCCGTTCGGATCGGCGGCTGCGGCACTGCTGGCGCTCATATTGCCGGGCGGAGGCCTGCTGTGCGGACTGGCGCTGACTGCGGGCGGCGCGGAACTCTGCGCGGCTGCGGCGCTCGCGATGATGTCGGCGGCGGCGCGCTGTAAACTGCTGCGCGGCCGCATATGGCGCGCAGCCGCGGCGCTGGGCGCGGCGGGATTGGCGTATGCGCTGGCGGGCGCGGCGGCGCTGGATTTATGGGCTGCGGCCGCGGCTGCGGTGGGCTATGCGCTGCTGCCGGACGCGGCGCTGCGGCGGATCGAGAGCCTGGCTGCGCCGTCCGGCGATGCGGCAAACCGGCTCAAGCGGAGCGTTTCGCGCAGGCTGAACGCACTGGGCGGCGTTTTTCGCCAGCTGTCATCGGCGCTGCCCGGCGCGAATCCCGCGCCCGACGAGCAGGCGCTGATCCAGCAGATGCGCGCGCGCCTGTGCGCGGGCTGCAGCAGCTATGAAGGCTGCTGGGCGGGCGGCGATAACCGCGCGGTACGGCTGCTGTGCCGCCTGATTGAGGAAGCGCTGGAGCGCGTGAACGCGCCGTCGGGCATGCGCGTGCTCTTTTCAGACGGCGAGATCCCGCCGGACGTGCTGCGCGTATGCCGCCGCGGGCGCATGATTCCCGACCGGCTCGGGCTGATGCTGCGCGATTTTTGCGAAAAGCGGCGCGCGGGCGTGAAGCGCTGCGCGGACGAGCGCATGCTGTCCGCGCAGTTTGGCCAGGCCGCGCAGCTTTTGCAGGAAATGGCGCGCGCGGAGAACGATGAAATCCCCCGCGCCCCGCGCTTTGCGGCGGAAACGGCGGTGAGCTGTCAGTCGGGCTTGCCGGGCAGCGCCTGCGGCGACAGCTATCTGATCCGCCCCGTGAGCGGCGGACGGCTGATGCTGCTGCTTTCGGACGGCATGGGCATGGGCGAAACGGCGGCGCAGGAGAGCCGCGCGGCGGCGGAGCTGATCGGCGGCATGCTGGGCGCGGGGCTGCCGCGCGAGCTGGCGCAGGAAACGGTGAACCAATACCTCCTGTGGCGTTCGGGCGAGGATCTGTTCGCTACGCTGGATCTCTGCCTGCTGGATCTGCACAGCGGCGTGGCGGAGTTTTCAAAAATGGCGGCATGCCAGACGGTCATTCTGCGCGGCGGCACGCTGCTGCGCGTCGAGGGCGCGGACCTGCCGCTGGGCGTGGTGGAGGGCGCGCATGCGGGCTGCAGCCGCGTGCAGCTGCGCCCGGGCGATATGCTGATCATGGCCACCGACGGCGTGATGGAGGCCGGCGGCGGAGATTTCATCGCCGATGCGCTGACCGGCGCGGAGGTCGTTTCTCCGCGTCAGCTCGCCGCCCGGCTGGTGCATGAGGCCGCCGCACGCCGCGCCGGCGGCCGCGCCGACGACCTCACCTGCCTGTGCGCGCGCATTTGCTCCGCACGCAGAAGGAAGGCAGGGTGAAAAAGGGATCCTCGAGCTGCTTCTCTCCGGAATTCGCCGCCCCGCAGGGCTTTGGCTTTGCCAATTTGATTTTTTTCACGAAAAAAGGGCGCCGATACACAGGATCGATCTGATCCCGCATATCGGCGCCCCTCGGCTTTACTTTGTTATTGGAATTATTCCGCGTTCCCCACCGGCACTTCCTCCGTGGAGACGATCTGGATCATGTTGGCCTCGTTGATGAAGAGGTGCATCACGATCTGGCGCGCGGGCTGCTCCGGCTCGAAGCTGCGCGCATAGGTCAGCGTGAGATCCACATTGCCGGCCACCTCGAAGGTGCCCATGAAGCTGGCAGCCCAATAGCCGCCCACGCCCAGCTCGCCCTCGGCATGCGCGTCCTCGACGTATTCGTCGGTCAGCAGCTCCAGCGCAGTATCGTCGGAGAAGGCGTAGCTCCATTCATAGCCGGTGGTCGGGTTTGCGTCCAGGCGCACGGTCAGCACGCATTCATCCTCGCTCAGCTCGTACCAGCTGTCGTCGATCTCACCCTCGGCAAACGCAGCGCCGCACAGCAGCACGGCGGCCAGGAGCATAGCCAATAGCTTTTTCATGTAAAAACGCCTCGCTTTCTTAAGAGCTTCACCTGTTGGACGCAATCCGGACGGCGCAGGTTCCCGCAATTTTCCAAATTGATCCTACGCGGAAACGTTCAGCACCCGCGTGGCGATGGTGAACAGGATCGTCAGCGATGCGGCGTCCACCAGCGTAGTGATGATCGGGCTCGCCATCATGGCGGGGTCCAGGTGCACGGCCTTGGCCAGCAGCGGCAGCGTACAGCCGATGGATTTGGCGATGATGATCGTCAGGAACATCGCCAGCGATACCACCAGCGCTACGTTCAGCGAATAGCCCTCCAGGAAATAGATGCGCGCAAAATTGACCAGACCGAGCACCACACCCAGCATCAGCGCCACGCGCACCTCGCGCCAGAGCACGCGGAATATGTCCTTGAATTCCACCTCGCCCAGTGCCAGACCACGAATGACCAGCGTGGAGGCCTGCGAGCCGCAGTTACCGCCGGTGTCCATCAGCATCGGGATACAGGCCGTGAGCGCCACGCCGACGCCCGCCGCGCTGGAAAGCACGCTTTCAAAGTGCGTGATGATCTTGCCGGTAAACGTGGCGGAGATCATCAGGATCAGCAGCCAGGGGAAGCGGTTCTTCGCCATGGTGAATACGCTGGTCTTGAGATATTCGTCATCCGACGGCAGCATGGCCGCCATCTTTTCAAAGTCCTCGGTGTTCTCTTCTTCGATAACGTCCACGATATCGTCGACGGTGATGATGCCCACCAGACGCTCCTCGTGATCCACCACAGGAATGGACAGCAGGTCGTATTTACGCACCGTGTCGGCGACGACCTCCTGGTCGTCCGTGGTATGCACGAATATGGTCTGCGTGTTCATCAGCTCCTGAACCTGCATATCGTCGCTGGCCAGCAGCAGCTTGCGCAGCCCGACCGTGCCCAGCAGCTTGCGGTTTTCATCGATGATGTAGAGCGTGTTGATGGTCTCCTTGTCGATGCCCGTGCGCCGGATCTCCGCCATCGCCTGACCCACCGTGGTGCCTAAGTGGAAATCCATGTACTCGATGGTCATGATGGAGCCCGCGCTGTTTTCCGGATAGCGCAGGAACTGGTTAATCAGCTGGCGCTTCTTTTCGTCGCAGCCCTGCAGCATGCGCTTGACCACGCCCGCGGGCAGCTCCTCCAGAAAGTCGACGGCGTCATCGATGAACATGTCATCGATCAGGCGCATGGCCTCCGTATCGTCCATGGCCTCCATGATGCGGGTGCGCAGGTCGTTATCCATATAGGAAAAGACCTCCGCGGAGATGTCCTTGGGCAGCAGGCGGAACACCACCAGCATCTTTTCATTATCCAGTGTTTCCAGATATTCGGCAATATCAACTTCGTTGAGCATGTTCAGCGCGCCGCGCAGCTCGGCCTTTTTGCCGGCGTTCAGCAGCGCGTCCAAACGGGATTTAATGCGATCAAAATCCATGGGACTTCATCCTCCTTCTGTCATATTTCCGAGCGAATGCCTCCCGCAGAACCGGGATAAGCATTCCTGACAGAGACGCCCCGCGTCTCATTTTCCTTGAAGCGCAAGAATTGGCAAAACTTGAGGTTTTGCGGGTCGGCGGGTTCCAACGCGATGCTGTTCAAGGTTCGCAAGATGAATCCTGAACACGCCGACAATTCTTGAAATAAAGCGCACAGAAGCGCCGCCGGAGCGCACGAAAACAGCGCCCGCCGGCAAAATCATTGCGCCGCAGCTTCAGACGTTCGGATTTGTGTGTGAAGAATGAAGGCCTGCCCGAGAGAGGAAATGGTTCAATCAGCAGCCAAGCGATGAACGCACGCCTCGAGGCACGCCATCAGCCGACATACATCTTCCGCCGTCGTCCATGCTTTGCCACCTCCCTGAGAAATAAAAATGGAATACAGGAGAAAATACTTCCCCTGCATTCTATAATACGCCTGAAATGCCGCCGCGTCAAGCCCAATGCGGCAATTTTTTGTCAAAAAAGGCACGAGCTCAGCGCGCGTCCTACCACGGCAGCAGCTGATCTCCCTTGACCATCACGGCGCGCCTGGCGATGCGCGCCAGCGGATCATCCGAATGCGAATCGGAATAGAAGGTGTCGATCTCCGCGTCGGGGTAGGCCTGACGGAAGCGGCGTACCTTTTCCTCGCCCTGGCAATTCGGCCCCAGGAATTCGCCCGTGGTCGGCTCTACCGGCGAGCCCATGTAATGGCGGATGCCCAGCTGGAAGCAGGCGGGCGCGATGATGAACTCGGGCGATGCGGAAATGATCACGTCGTCCGGACGCTGGATCTGCGGGTAAAACGGCTTTATGCGGCAATAATTCCTGCGCCAGAAGGCCTTCAGCGCGCGATCCACGTCTATCTTTCGCACAAAGCGCAGCAGGCGCTGCTTGAACGCGCGCAGGTCGCGCTTCTTCAGCAGAAACAGCGCACCGTTGACCAGCTGCGCGGGAATATCCGGCCAGATGCGCGGGTAGCGCCGCAGGCAGTACAGGCAGAAACGCACCGTGCTGTCGCCGCGCAGAATGGTGTTGTCAAAGTCGTATACGTTCATGGATCAACCCTCTTACGGCCACAGCATTTCGGGATACGCGCCCGCCGCGCGCAGGCGCTCCATGGCCGCCTGCACGGCCGCGAGATCCTCATGATAGGTCACGCCGTACCAGCGCTCGCCGGTCTCCAGCAGGTGGACGCGCGCGCGTTTTTCGCGGATCAGCCGATCCGGCACGCTGGGCAGATAGTATTCCGAGCGCAGCGGGTCGGGCATGCCTTCCAGAAAGCGCACAAAACCCGCGCGCATTTCATCCAGTATGCCGTGCGAAAATGCCCACAGGTTCATGGACACCTTCGTGCCTGCGGGAATGAACACCTCGCCCGCGTCCGGCTCTATGTACGCCGCTCCGCCCGGGCGCGGCTCGATATGTACGCGCTCGGTGATCGTGCGCAGCAGGCCGTTTTCGCCCTCGCACACGCCGCGCGACACATAGCCGTTTTCCGTGAGCGTGTTTTCGATCAGATAGCCCACCATCGCATGCTCGTTGGGCGCGTGCGGCGCCCTCAGGAAATCGGCGGCGGCGGCAAATGCGCCCGCGCCATAGAAATCGTCTGCATTGATGGCGGCGAAATCGCCCTCGATCTGATCCGCCGCGCAGAGCACCGCATGCGCCGTGCCCCAGGGCTTCGTGCGCCCTTCGGGTACGGAAAAGCCCTCGGGCAGCCTGTCCAGCGTCTGATAGGCGTAGGCGATGTCGGCGTGCCGCGCGATACGCCTGCCGATGCGCTCGTGGAAGTCCGCCTCCATTTCGGGCTTGATCACGCAGACGATCCTGCCAAAGCCCGCGCGCAGCGCGTCAAAAATGGAAAAATCAAGGATCACATGGCCGTGAGCGTCCACGGGCGTAACCTGCTTGCAGCCGCCGAAGCGGCTGCCCATGCCCGCGGCCATAATGACCAGCGTCGGTTTGTTCACGTTGATATTCGCTCCTTATTACTGCGTCTTTTTCTTGCGGTCGAAGAACGGCGATTTGCCGCTTACGCTCAGCGGGATGCCAAATACCTGCCCCACGCCTTCGCCCAGCGTGCCCAGCGAAATGGCTGCGCGCCCCGCAGAGAAGAGCACGCGGTTGTCCACGCGCCTGTCCGCCGCCGCGGCTGCCGCCGAACCCACGGCGATGCCCACGTCCACCGGGTCGTACACGCACACGCCGCCCTGCCGCGCGCATTCGGCGCAGTCGGCAAAGTGGCAATAGCCGCAGATGCCGCCCAGGCCGCGCTTGCTCTCGCGAATGCCGATCAGCACGATGGCCTGCGCCGCGCGCAGGTTGCCGCCGTCGCGAATGAAGAAGTCCGCGCCCGTCTCCGCGCCCATGCGCTCCATTTCCGCCGCCAGCGCGTCCTTGTCCTCGCCGGTCAGCACGGCGGTCACGATTCGGTCGAGGCCGCGCGCCTTGGGCGCGGTGCGCGCCGCTGCGCACATGGCCTGCGCCGTATCCATCACGGCGCGCAGCTCCATATCATTGCTGTTATAGATCATATTCGGGGCCTCCTTCGATATAAGAATTACAGCCGGTTTCATGGATTTCCAAATATCTGATTTCATTCTAATGGCGCATGCGTAAAAGTCAAGCGATGGAGGAGAATCTCAATAAAAAATTCGCATTTGATTTCGCGAATTTTCATATATCGTATTCTATTCTTATAGATTAAGCTCGAATGTCGGGCGGCGGGGAGAGATATTTGTCGGCCCAAAACGCCCACTTGTGAAAAACTTTTGAAGATGCGGACGCGGGGTATATTTATCGCACATGAAGCGCATACTCTAGAATCAACAACGCTTTGGAGGAGACGCAGATATGGAGCAGGCTATTTCAAAACAGGGCCGCCGCGCGGGGTGGAGCGAGCATGAAAATCAGCTTCTGTGGGAAACGGCGGATGAGGCGCAGCAGCAGGGCTTGCCGCTGAAGACAGTGTTTGAGCGCATCGCCCAGCAGACCGGCCGCAGACCCAACAGCATTCGCAATTATTACTACGCGCAGGTGCGCACGCGCGAGGACGGCAAGAACCATGCCGCGCGCTTTGTGCCCTTCACCCAGCCGGAGGTGGACTGGCTGATGGAGCAGGTTCTCGTGGCGCGCGCCGAGGGGCAGAGCGTGCGCAGCTGCCTGCAAAAGCTCTCCGGCGGCGATCACAGCCTGATGCTGCGGTATCAGAACAAGTATCGCGCCGTTATCAAGAGCCGTCCGGATTATGTGCGCGCGCTGGTGGAGCGCCTGAACAGCGAGGGTGTGAACTGCGATACGCCGCATGTGAACCACCGCAGCCGCGGCGATCTGGGCGCATCCTGCCAGGCGTTGGTCGGCGAGGCGCAGCGCACGGGCGATACGGAGCTGGCGCGCGCCTGCGATGTGATCGCGAAGCATCTGCTCGGCCGCCGCGAGGACGGCGCGCTGGCGGGCGCGGCTACGGAGCTGGTGGGCGCGGTGAAGGATTTCCTGGCGCTGCCCGAGGAGGCGCGCAGCGAGGCGACGCCGAGCTTCTGCGTGCTGGCCGCCGAGCGCATGAGCCGCGTGGAGGCCGCGCTCACGGATGCGCAGTATACCGGCTGCGGCTGTTGACAGGTTCCACGGCTTTGGCTTGTCAGACAAGCATGTGGACGGGGAAGTGCGCTCCCTCACCACTGCCGCCCAACCGCATAAGCCGCTGAGCACGATTGGAAGCGCGAGAGGATATTGCTTCTCTCGAGCTTCCTGTTTTTTGACAGGAAATGCTGAAAAATGCTCCGGCGTCCGCGTTGGCGGGACAGCCGGAGCTGTGGAGGGGCGTTTTAGCCGGAGGAATGCTCAGTCGCGCTGCGCGCCGGAGACGATGCCGCCGTAGGCGCGCACCGTGATCCGGTACACCAGCAGGTACAGCGCGGAGAACGCGGCAAAGCTGATTCCGGCCGTACACAGCAGCAACGGCAGATTGTTCAGGTTGAACAGCATCAGTATCTTACGCACCATCGGCAGCGCGAAGCCCAGGTGCAGCGCGGATACGGCCAGCGGCATGAAGAATACGGTCAGCATCTGCGAATTGATGCTGCGGCGGATGTCGCGGCGGGTCATGCCCACCTTTTGCATGATGCCGAAGCGCGCCTGATCCTCATAGCCCTCGGAGATCTGCTTGTAGTAGATGATCAGCGCGGCGGCGCAGACGAACACCAGGCTCAGCAGCGCGCCCAGGAAGAAGAGCGAGCCGAAGGTGGCGTAGAAATCGTCGCGTGCCTCGGCGCGGCTCTCGACGGATGCGCCGCAGATGGCGTTATCATCGATCAGCGCGCGCACATCGTCATACAGCGCATAGTACAGCGTGATTTCCTCGTCGGCGGAGATCTGCGCGTCGAAGCCGTATTCCCAGTGCAGCGTGTAGGAACGCGCGCCGCGCCCATCCGTGCAGGCGTACATAGCTTCGGTCGCCGTCTCATAATCCGGCACGATGACGAACAGCGTGGACATTACGTTCATGGCCGCAAGGCCGGAGGCGGGAACGTCCGTCTGCTTGAGCTCGCCCGCGACGCGCCATTTCAGGCCGCCAGGCAGGGCGATCGTATCAAATGGATAGCTGGTTCGCACGCCGCTGATCCATGCCTCGCCGTCCTGCGTGGGCAGCTCACGGCCGGTGTCGGCGATATAATCCTGCGCGGACATGACGCACACCTGGCACACGCGATCTATCGAGGTCAGATCCGCATCCTGCCAGTCGATATTCAGCGTGCCATCCTCAAAGATGCCGCTGATGTAGGCCGTGTGCTGGGCGCGGATGTTTTCGGGGCACACGCCGAAATCCGCCAGCTGCTGCTGGATGTGATGATCGAGCGCGGCAACGTCGTCCCGATCGGGCTCGAGGAGCGCATCGACGCTGATCTGACGCGGGTAGCGCAGCAGCAGCGCGTCTTCCTCGCCGAAGTACAGGCAGGCGGTGGACGCCACCGTCACCAGCGCCATCGTCGCCAGAATGCAGATGCTGGCAAGTCCTGCGCCGTTGCGCTTCATGCGGTACGCCATGGAGGATACCGAAATAAAGTGGTTGCTCTTGTAGTAGTACTTCTTGTTCTTCTGAAGAATTTTGCACAGCATGACCGAACCGGCAATGAAGATCAGATAGGTGGCGACGATCACCATCAGCACTGCCAGGAAGAACCAGAGCAGCGCCGAAATGGGATCCTTTATCCGCACGGCGATGACGTAGGCACTCGCCAGCAGGATGAGCCCCGCAAAGCCCAGCAGGTAGTTGGCCTTCGGCGGCTTTTCGCCCAGATTCTCGCCCTTCATCAGCTGCGAGGGGCTGGCGGCGTGCACGCGCAGCGCCGAAATCAGGTACACCAGCAGGTGGATCGCGCCGAAGAACAGCGCTACATTTTTAATGGCGCTCAGCGAGATCGGCAAGCGGTAGCTGATCTGCGAATTCATGATGTTCGCCAGCGCCAGCTCCGCCAGCTTCGACAGCACGATGCCCAGCGCCAGTCCGGAAGCGATGGAAACGCCCGCCACGATCAGCATTTCCCAGGTCAGTATCCGCGCAATGCCGCGCTTGTCCATGCCCAGTATGCTGTACAGGCCGAATTCGCGCTTGCGGCGGCGAATCAGAAAGGCGTTGGTGTACAGCAGGAACAGCAGCGAAAAAACCGCGATGACGTATACGCCGAAGCTCAGCGTGCCGGTCACGACCGCACCGCCGCGCATGCTCGCCACAGAGCTTGAATCGCGCAGGCACGCCACAATGTAGCAGACCATCGCCATGCCCGCGTCCGCGCACAGGGCGGGCAGATACAGCCGCGCGTTCTTGCGGATGCCGCTCAGCGCGAGCCGGGGATATAGCGCCCGTTTCACGCGCGATCACCTCCGGCCTGCATCACCGTCAGCGCATCGGAAATCTGCTGATAGAACTGCTCGCGGCTCAGGTTCACGCGGTAGAGCTGATGGAACACCTCGCCGTCGCGAATGAAGAGCACGCGCGAGGCGTGGCTGGCGGCCTTCACCGAATGCGTCACCATCAGTATCGTCTGACCGGCGGCGTTTACCTGGGCGAACAGCCCCAGCAGCTCGTCGGTCGAGCGGGAATCCAGCGCGCCGGTCGGCTCGTCCGCCAGCAGCAGCTTCGGGTCGGTGATCAGCGCGCGCGCCACGGCCGCGCGCTGCTTCTGGCCGCCGGAGACCTCGTAGGGGTATTTCTTCAGCAGGCCGTCGATGCCCAGATCCCGCGCGATGGGCTGGAGCCTGCGGAACATTTCGCCAAAGCGCTTGCCCGCCAGCACCAGCGGCAGGTAGATGTTATCCTCCAGCGTAAAGGTGTCCAGCAGATTGAACTCCTGGAATACGAAGCCCAGGTTGTCGCGCCGCCATGCGGCGATCTCCGATTCGCGGATATTGCCGAGCTCGCGGCCCTCCAGCAGCACGCTGCCGGAGGTCGGCCGGTCGAGCGCCGCCAGAACGTTCAATAGCGTCGTCTTGCCCGAGCCGGATTCGCCCATGACCGCCACATATTCCCCGGCGTCCACGCTGAAATTTACGTTCTTGAGCGCCTCCACCTGATGTCCGCCGAAGCGGGTGGTGTATACCTTTTTCAGGGCGCTGACTTCCAACAAATGACTCATGATCGTTTCTTACCTCCTGTTGGTTTCGCTGCCCATTATAGCGCGGGCGGACGCGCTTCGCCATCGAAACGGCTTACATATCGCGTCCGCCCAGCTTACACTTTTGTAAGGTATCCGTGCTCTATTCGTGCCGCGCTTCGCGCTTTGGAAAGTCGATGCGCATGACCGTGCCGCGCCCCGGTTCGGATTCGGCGCAGAGCGCGTGCCCCAGGTTATCCGCGATACGGCGGCAGAGATACAGCCCGATGCCGCTGGCGCGCTGATCTGCGCGGCCGTTGCGGCCGGTGTAGCCGCGCTCGAAAATGCGCGGCAGATCCTGCGGCGAAATGCCGATGCCGCTGTCGCGGATGGCGAGCGTGGTTTCGCCCTCCATTTCAATGGTCACGCCGCCCGAGGGCGTGTATTTCAGCGCGTTTGAGATCAGCTGATCCAGCATGAAGCCCAGCCATTTCGCGTCCGTGAGCACCTGCGCGCCGCCGGGCCTGAAGTCCAGCTTCAGGCCGCGGTCTATGAATTCGCCCGCGAACCGGCGCACCGACGCGCGCACCGCGTCGTCCAGCGAGATGGGCGCGAACACATAGTCCGTGGAGGCGGATTCGAGCCGCTGGTACGCCAGCACCATATCTACATACTGCTCGATGCGCGTCAGCTGCGCCGAGAGGCGCCGCGCCTGCGCGCCGCCCTCGCCGTGCAGCGTCAGCCGCATGGCCGAGATCGGCGTCTTGATCTGGTGCGCCCAGAGCGTGTAATAATCCGCCATGTCGTCCTGACGGGTCGCGGCCTCGCGCTCGAGCGCGCAGTAGCGCTTCGCCAGCGCGCACAGCGCGTCCTGAAGCGCGCGCTCGTAATCGCATATGGCGGCGGGGAGATTTTCAATTTCAGAGGCGGGCCGACACAGAATTTCGGCAAGGCGCGTGCAGCGCCGCCGCTGCCGCCGCCAGCCGAGCAGCAGACAGGCGCCGCCTGCCGCCGCGGCAAGCCCCATCGGGTAGGCCACCGCTGCCAGCGGCAGACGGTACAGCGCAAAGCTGGCGGACAGCGCCGCGGCGCAGAACAGGAAAAACAGAATGCGCCCGCGGCGGTCGCGCACGAAACGCCCGAATCGTTCGTATTTCATTCGATAATATAGCCCGCGCCCACGCGCGTGGCGATAAAGTCGTGCAGTCCGGCGGCCTCAAGCCGGCGGCGCAGGCGGTTCACGTTCACCGAAAGCGTGTTTTCATCCACAAAGGTGTCCGTTTCCCACAGCGACTGCATCAGATCCTCGCGGCTGACGACGCGCCCCGCGTTCTCCATCAGCTTGAACAGGATGCGGTATTCGTTGCGGCTCAGCGCGATGACCTGGCCGCCGAAGAGCAGCGCCTGCCGGCCGGTGTCCAGCTGCGCGCCGCGGCGGCTGAACGCCTGCGGGGCGGGGTCGCCGTAGGCATAGGCGCGGCGCAGCAATGCCTGCACCTTCGCGATCAGCAGATCCATGTCGAACGGCTTGGGCAGAAAATCGTCCGCGCCCATGTTCATGGCCATCAGCTGGTTCATCTTGTCCGAGGCGGAGGAGAGAAACAGCACCGGCGCGCTGGAGATGCGCCGGATCTCTGCGCACCAGTGATAGCCGTTGAAGAACGGCAGCGCGATGTCCATCAGCGTCAGGTGCGGCTGGAATTCGCGAAATTCGCCGTCAATATTGCGGAAGTCGCGCGCGCAGCGGGTCTCAAAGCCCCAGCGCTGCAGCGCCGCCGCCACGGGCTCGGCAATGCCGGGATCATCCTCCACCAGGAGGATGCGGTACGCGCCGTCACTCATAGCGGCTGCACAGCTCCGGCGCGAGATGGAACGCGGGCATCAGCTGCAGCTTGAACAGGTTCGCGCGGTGCTTCTGGTCGATCAGATCCTTAGTCGCCGGATCGTCGATCTCGCCGGTGCGGATATAGCGGTCGAGCACGGCGTAGGTAAAGCCCAGGTTGTCCTCGTCGGTCTTGCCGCACAGGCCGTCCGACGGCGCCTTTTCAACGAATTCGTCCGGCAGGCCCAGCGCGCGCCCGACCGCCTTGACCTCCTGCACGGTAAGGCCGCTCAGCGGACTGAAATCGCCGGCGGCGTCGCCGTAGCGCGTGGAATAGCCCACCCAGTCCTCGGACAGGTTGCAGGTGTTGGCCACGCGGCCGTTCATGCTCTGCGACACGGCATAGAGCGCCGACATGCGCAGCCGCGGCGCAAGGTTCACCCGCGTCTGCGCGCTGATGTCGCTCAGCGCCACGGAAAGCTCGTCCAGCATGCCGCGATACGCCGCTTCGATGTTGATGACCACGTTGAATATGCCCAGGTGCTTCACCAGCGCGTGGGATACCTGAATATCCGACTGCGTGCCGTTTGGCATCAGCACGCCCACCACGCGGTCGCGCCCCAGCGCCGCCGCGCACAGCGCCGCCGTTACGGAGCTGTCCTTGCCGCCGGAAATACCGACCACGGCGCGGCAGTCCCTGCCATTTTCCTCGAACCAGCGACCGATCCAGCCGATGATCTGGTCGCGCGCCTCCTCGGCGTTGAAGATCAGTTTCATTTGTAGTATGCGCCTCCTGAATCAATTGTATCATGTGCTCGGACTGCGCCTGAACAGCGTCAGCGCCGAGCTTTCGGGATACATGGATACGCTCTGACGGTAGCTTCCGCCGGTGAGCCGTTCCGCCAACACCAGATACCAGTTCACGCGCTTTTGCATGTAGGTGCGAAGCTCGTTCATGGTGATCTCACCGTCGTAATCTGTATCTGCACCCATGGTGCCCCGGGCATTCAGATCGATATTCCAGCCCGCGCCGTCACACAGCGCGCGGGCGAACACCGTGGCCATTACGCCGAATTCCGCATCGGCGTTCAGCGCCAGCCGGTAGGAATCCTCATCGGCGGCGGCGCTGCACAGCACCACATATTTGCTGCCGCAGATGGCGGAGGAAAACGCGCCCGTCACGCCCTGCGCCAGCGCGCTCAGATCGGACGCGGCGCCGATGGCGCCGCCGCTGCCGCAGCAGTCGAGCATCAGCACCACCCGCCCGGGGATCTGCCGCAGCTCGCGCTCAAGGTCGCGCGCCGACAGCGTGGAGCCGTCCGAGAGCTCCAGAAAGCTCATATCGCCCGAATAGCTGCCGTGGCAGGTGATGTACAGAAGCGATATGTCCTGCTCGGTCGCGCCCGCGAAGCGCTCGCGAATGGCGGCGATCAGCTCCGCGCGGGAAAGATCGGTTTTGCAGGTCTGCTGATAGACCGCACCCTCGAATTCTACCGTACCGAGCAGCTGGGCGATGGCGTTTACCGAATTTGCCGAGCCCCTGCGGTCGCCGTTTTCCTTGAAGGGATAGTTTTCTTCGCCCACCAGCAGCGCCCGATAGTGCCGCGTGGGCGGATCGACCGTGACCCGCACATGCGCCTTGAGCCCCGTGTCGGAGTTCAGCAGCGTGACCTCCGTTTCGCCTTCGCCTACGCCGCGCACCACGCCGTCGCGGTTCACGCTGACGACGCTCTGGTCGCCGACCAGATAGCGCAGGCTGCGCTGCGAGGCGTTTTCGGGGGTGAATACGGGAAATATCTGCGCCTCGTCGCCCACGCTCAGCCGGATCTGAGCGGAGATCACGCCCAGCGCCTCCAGCGCGACGTGCTCTACCGTCACGCGGCAGTCGGCGCGTGAATTCAGGCCGTAGGCGGTCACGGTGACTTCGCCCGCGGCAAGCCCCGTCAGCACGCCGTCCTGATTCACGCTCGCGACGGCGGGGGCGTCGGAGACCCACAGCAGCGCTTCGCCCGTCAGCGCGCGCTTCAGCCGCAGCTGGCTGCCCTGCGCCACGGTCTGCGTTTCCTGCGCAAAGGACAGCGCGCTGTGGATGCCGTTGTCCACCTGGTTGACCTTCAGCGCGTAAAAGCCGGTGCCGCCGCCCGTCGCCCACACGCGCACGCGATACGTCCTGCTCTGCACCGCGCGCGCATACAGCAGGCACGCGCCGCCGGGCAGGCTCTCAAATTCGGCGGCGAGCTGACCATCCCCGGCAAAGAGCATCGCGCGCAGCTCGAGATTATCGTCCTCAGGCACGCAGGTGAGCATCAGCGTGCCGTCTCCGCCGGCGGAGAATTCATACCAGTGCGCGTCGCCCGCGCGCGCGATCATCTTCTGCTGCGGCGCGTTGACCTGCAGCGAAAGCGGGCGCGCGGCCGTGCGGCTCAGCGCCTGACGCGCGATTTCCACCAGCGCGTCGCCATATCCGGAAATTTCGAATTCGTATTCCTCGCCCGCGACCAGCCATGCCGAGCAGATTTCGCCCGCGCCTTCGCCCGAGGCCAGCACCTCGCCATTTTGGGTGATCGCGCCATAGACCTGCGCCATGTCGCCCGCGGAGTACGCGCACAGCGCGTATTCGCTGTTGACGGGCGCCGTATAACGCAGCACGGCGCGTTCCGAGCTCAGCCGGACGCGCGCCATGGTTTCGCTTTCGGGCAGCTCAAGCGCGCCGGCGATGGCCGGCGCGGTCAGCGCCAGTGCCAGCAGCATGGCGCACAGAATTGCCCGAAGCAGTATTTGTTTCATTCCTTCTCCAAGTATTCCAGCTTTGCATAGCCGGAGAATTCCGCAGTCATCACCGATACCCAGCCGTCTGCATCGGGCTCGGAGCATACGATCAGCCGCCGCCCGTTTTCCACCTGCGCCACAGCTGGCGACTGCGTGGTGGGCGACTGGCGCACGTTCATCGTGGAGGAGGCGTCGCCCAGCCGCACCGTGGCGTAATACTGGCCACCCACCAGCTCCGGCAGCGGGGCGGGGGTCGGCGCGGGGGTGGGGTCGGGGCGTGCCGCGCCCACGCCCTCGGGCAGCGCTTCGATCTCCTCAAGCGCGGGCGTATCCCATTCGAGCTTTTTAAGCGCCATGCCCGGGTAGTAGAACGCCAGAATTTCCTGCCAGGTCTTGCCCTCGACGCCCGCCATGCGCTGCGCGCCGCGCTGGCTCATGCCGACGCCATGGCCGAAGCGCCGCAGTTCGATGGTGAAATCCGTCAGATCTGTCCGAACGCTCACCAGCTCGTAATCGGCGGCGTTCAGGCCGAGATTCAGGCCGTCCTTGATCTGCTCGTAGACCGAGAGCGACACGGTGAAGGTCTCATCCAGCGTCTCGCGCGCCTTTTCGAGCTGATATGGGCTTTCCAGCGCCATGCGGCGCAGGTAGTCGATGGTATACAGCGCCAGGTTCGCATGCGCGTTTTCGCCCATATCGCGCGGCGCGCCCGCGTCGTTGTCCCCGGGCTGATAGCGCTCTACCATCGCGCTGGCGGAAAGCTCAAAATTCAGCGTGCGGTACATGCCCGAGCCCTCGGGCGTCTCGTCCACAGGCGTGATGGAAACGATCTCCTCCAGCTCAATGTCCTCATACTCGGGTGCGGCGGCGCGCAGCGCCTGACTGAGCATGTCCTTCAGCGCCGGACAGTTCGCCGCGTCGAAATCGAAGCTCACGGAGGATACCATGCTGTTCGGGTTCGCCAGATCGTAGGGGTCAGTCTTATGCTCGAGATAGCCGTAATCGCCGCTGCCGTCCCACACGTCCGAGGGCAGCGCCACCACGCCGCCGTTGCTGGCGGTATAGAAGCAGTCGGCATAGCCGCCGTTCCAGGTGCCGACGACGCCGCGCGTGGCGCGCACGGCGCGCGCGACGTTTGCATACGCCGCGTCCACGCCCTTGAACACCTGATCGCCGGTGGTATCCACCACGTCGTAATCGCGCGCGGCCGATGCGGTCTTCTTTTTCAGCGCGTAGGTGCGCGCCGCCACGGCTTGCGCCTTCAGCGCCTCCAGCGGCCAGGAATCGCTCATTTCATAGGCGACCACGCCGCAGAGATAATCCTCCATATTCGCGGCCAGCACGGCGCGCACGCCGCCCGCCTCGTCCACGGAAAGGCTCAGGTCGCCCGGGTACAGCGTTTCGCGGCCGGTTTCGGCAATGACCAGACCGTTCTCGCCCTCACAGGCCTGCCGCGTGAGCGTGAAGGCCGCACCCATGTCCAGCGTCAGGCCGCCGCTGGTGAGATACAGCTTGCCGTTTGCCGCCGAGACCAGAATCTCGCTGCCCTGCGCAAAGCGGAAGCCCGCGTCGCGCTCCACGGTGTACAGCCCGTCAAGGCGCAGGCTCAGGCTCGCGTTCCCGGCCAGCGATTTCAGATATACGCGGATCACGCCGTCATCCTTTTCGCCGGCGAGCTCAATGTCGGCCGTTTCGTCCGGCTCGGGCGTGGGCTCCGGCGCGTCGGCGCCGGCTGCGCCTGTGCCGATGCCGAACGACGGGTCGATGGGCATCGCCAGCGCGCAGGGCAGGGCCAGCGCTGCGATGAGCGCGAGCGCCGTCAGCCACATAAGTTTCTTATGCTTCATGCGTTTTTTCCTCTACTCTCCTCCGGCCAGGCCGGATACTGGATAGATTATCGGCATGTACCGGATGCGCTAAACCTGTCCAAAGTAAAAATTTTCCATGCCGACACTCGGGCATGCGCGCCCTTTGCGTTTTGTTCAGAGCAGCTCCACCGCCAGCTTTACCGTCAGCAGCGCCAGCACGCCCAGCATGACGTAGCGGATGAACTTCGCGCCGCGCATGAGCGCCAGCCGCGTGCCCAGCTGCCCGCCGAGCACGCTGAGCACCATGGCGGGCACGGCCAGCGCGAATATGACCTGCCCCGCCGCCAGCCGCGTGATCAGCGACGAGAGGTTGCTGGCAAGGTTCACGGGCTTGGAGGTGGCCGAGGCCGTGACCATGTCCATGCCGGTCATCGCCGTGAACAGCAGGATCAGGAAGGTGCCGGTGCCCGGGCCGAAGAAGCCGTCGTAGAAGCCGGTGAGCAGCCCAACCAGCAGGCACAGCGCCTGACGGCCGCGCGTCAGCGGTTTGGATTCAGCTTCAACATTCTTTTTCAGCGCCACCAGCACGCCCACCACCGGGATCGCTACCAGCATGAAATAATTCATGAAGCGGGTGCTCAGCAGGATCGAAACGCGCGTGCCGAGCCACGCGCCCGGCAGCGCCGCCGCCGCGGCCAGCAGCGCCGGCAGCCACAGTATTTTGCCGCTGCGGGCGTATTTGATCGTGGACGCCAGCGTGCCGAAGCAGGCGGAGAATTTGTTGCAGCCGCTGGCGTGGCCGTAATCCAGCCCCGCAAGCGTGTATGCGGGCAGCGAGATCAGCCCGCCGCCGCCGCCGATGGAGTCCACCACCGCCGCCAGAAACACCAATGGCAATACGATCAGATACATACCTGCCGTCAGCTGCATCGCCCGCGCCTCCCGTTTAAACCATAAACTTTCCTATAATGCATTATATCACGCTTTGCCGCGCATGGTTTGCCGTAAAAACGACGTTTTAGGTTCGATTGTGTTGAAAAATGTACAAATCCTGCGCTTTGTTCGCCGCGAACCGCCGCATCGCTTGCGCGGCGCGGGGATCGGCGCTATAATAAAATATGGATACTTATCTGCAAAGGGGGGCGCGGGGCGTGAGTTCAAATCTATACGAGCTGCTGGCGCTGGCCATGCGCTATGTGTTTGCCGCGCTGATGGTGCTGATCGTGCTGCGCGCCGCGCGGATCACCGCCGTGGACAGCCGCCGCGCGCGCAGGCTGCGCCGCCTGTCGCCGCAGACGGGCATCGTGGGCGAAATGCTGGTGATGGACGGCGGCGAGCGCGCCAGGCCGGGCATGCGCTATCCGGTCACGCTGGAGGGCGCGATCGGCTCGTCGCGGCGCGCGGACATTCGCCTGCGTCACAGCAGCGTTCGGGCGCGCCATGCCTTCTATCAGATGACCGACGAGGGGCTGTTCGTGCGCAGCCATGCCGGCGCGCGCATCTTTGACGATCTGGGGCGCGGCGTGAAGGAGATCGTGCTGGCGGACGGCGACTGTGTGATGATCGGGCGCGTGAAGCTGATGCTGGTGCTCAGCGGCGCGGACGCGGAGAGCGTGGTCCGGCGCGCGCACAGGCGGCATGAGCGCCCGGCGGAGAGCGCCGAGCCTGAATTCGACGATAAGATATTTGAGACCCGCGCGCAGGATCCGGACGATCTGTTCCTGAGCAATCCGGCCAGCCGCATCAGCGCGGATATGGATGAAGAGACCGAAGAAGACGAGGATGATCCCTATGATACAGGATATTGAACCCAAGCATCTGTACAACCAGTACCGCCCCTGCGAGCCGACTGCGGATTCAAAAATACTGGTGTTCCGCGGCAGGGATGCGCTGGTGTCCCGCAGAGAGGATGGAATCGTGCTGCCGGAGCGCGCGCTGCTGGCGGGCGGGCTGCAAAACGAGATCTATCTGTTCAGCGTGGACGAAACGCCCTATTTTCTGGCGGAGCTCGCGCCGGACTGGCCGCTGCCGGAGGGCTTCATGTTCGACAACGTGCGCGCGCACCGCACGCTTGCGCCGCGCGACAGCGTCTATGCCGAAATGACCGGCTGGCACCTGTATAACTGGTACCGCGACAACCGCTTCTGCGGGCGCTGCGGCGGAGAAACGCAGCGCGACGGAAAGCTGCGCATGCTCGCCTGCCCGCGCTGCGGCAATCAGATATTCCCGAAGATCTGTCCGGCGATCATCGCCGCCGTGGTAGACGGCGACAGGATCCTTCTGACCAAGTACGCCGGACGCGCCTACAAGAACTACGCGCTCATCGCGGGCTTTACCGAGATCGGCGAAACGGCGGAGGACACGGTGCGCCGCGAGGTGTTCGAGGAAACGGGCGTGCATGTGAAGAACCTGCGCTATTTCGCCACGCAGCCCTGGGGCATCGACGCGGATTTGCTGCTGGGCTATTTTGCGGAGCTGGACGGCAGCTCCGAGATCCACATGGACGCGGAGGAGCTTGCGCTGGCGGGCTGGTATCGGCGCGGCGAGATCGAGCCGCCGAAGGATCATGTGAGCCTGACGAACACGATGATACAGGCATTTCTAGATGACAAAATGCCGCTCTGACGGCTTGCATTGCGCGATTGCTTTATGGAGGAGGTGGCCGTATGCGCGGAAAAACTGAAAAAATGCGGCGGGCGCTGATGAGATCCAACACGCGGCGGCTGCTGAGCGCCGTGGCGCTGCTGGAATTTCTGGCGATGCTGCTGGTGGCGCTGCAGCCCGGCGAGGGCACGCTGCAGCCCTGGCTGCTGACGCTGGCCATACCGCTGTGCACGATTCTGGTGACCAATCTGATGGGCAAAATATGGCCGGTGGATCGCGCGATACTGATCCTCACGCTGCTGCTGTGCGGCGTTGGGCTGATCGCGCTGTCGGACATCTGCAAATCCGAATCCACGCCGCGCACGCAGGCGATCTACGCGGCGGCGGGCGTCGCGGCGATGTTCATCGGCGCGGCCATCGTGCGCGGGCTGTCGAACTGGAAAAGGATCACGCCCGTGCTGATGGCGCTGTGCCTGCTGGCGCTGCTCTCGCCGTGGGCGATTGGCCGGTGGCAGAACGGCGCGCGCAACTGGATCGTGTTCGGCCCGTCGGAAGCGCCGTATTTCTCGCTGCAGCCCAGCGAATTTATGAAGCCGGTGCTCATCGCGGTGCTGGCGTCCTGCTTCAGCAACCGGCCGCGCTTTGTCAGGTGCCTGCCGGGCATCGGCTTTGCGGCGCTTTGCTGCGCCGTGCTGCTGACCGAGCGCGATCTGGGCGCGGTGCTGCTGTATTTTCTGACGACGGTGCTGATGTATTATGCCGCTACATCCAACGCGGCGCTGTCGCTGGCGGGACTGGGCATGGGCGCGGGCGCGGCGGTGATCGCGTACAACGCCTTTCCCTATGTGCAGGATCGCGTGGCGATCTGGCAGAACCCGTGGAGCGACCCGCTGGACGCGGGCTATCAGATCGTGCGCGCGCTGGCGGCCATCGGCTCGGGCGGGCTGTTCGGCATGGGGCTGGGGCTGGGCATGCCTACGTCCGTGCCGGCGTATCACAACGACTTTATATTCACCTCCATCGCCGAGGAATTCGGGCTGATCTTTTCCATCGCGCTGATGGGCGTGTATGTGCTGATTATACTGCGCGGGCTGCTGGTGGCGATGAACGCGCGCACGAGCTTCCATTCGCTGGCGGCCTTCGGGCTGGTGACGATATTGGGGCTGCAGGCGCTGCTGATCATCGGCGGCAACACCAAGCTGCTGCCGCTCACGGGCGTTACGCTGCCGCTGGTGAGCTACGGCGGCTCGTCGCTGGTGAGCAATTTCTTTTCGATGGGCGTGCTGCTGGGCATTTCCTCAATGAACGCCGAGGATGAGGCGCGCGACATCGCTCAGATCGAGCTGCGGGAGGAGGCGCTTCCATGAAGGAGCTTCGGCGCAATATGCGCGTGATCGGCGCGCTGCTGGCGGCGCTGTTCATCTGCGCGGGCGTGTGGTTCGGCGTGACGGTGTACGAGCAGGGCGACGTGTGGGCGTCCAACGTGTATAACCCGCGCCTTGCGCGCACGGCGTCTGAGCGCGGCGATATTACCGACCGCAGCGGCGTTACGCTGGCGACGACCGACGAGGACGGCAGGCGCGTTTATCTGGAGAATACGGCGGCGCGGCGCGCGCTTTCGCAGACCGTGGGCGACACGGCGGGCATGTCCGGCGCGGGCGTGGAGAGCTTCTATTCGTCTACGCTGCTGGATATTTCATCCTCGCTTTCCGACCGGCTGGGCGAGCTGTTCAACCATGCAAAGCATGTGGGCTCCAGCGTTCAGATCACGGTGGACGCGCAGCTTCAGGCATACATCGCCTCGCAGTTTCCGCAGGGTTACAGCGGCGCGGTGTGCGTGCTGAATTACCGCACGGGCGAGATCATGGCGATGGTGTCCATGCCCAATTACGATCCCTACGGCGCGGACAGCTCGGGCGAGGGCGTGGCGGACACGGCGTATCTGAACCGCTGCCTGCAGGGGCTGTATACGCCCGGCTCAATCTTTAAGATCGTCACGCTGGCCAGCGCGCTGGATTATGATCCGAACGTCGTTGACCAGACCTTCACCTGCTCCGGCACCTGGGATTATCAGGGCGGCAGCATCGTATGTATGTCCGGCCGCACGGCGCACGGCGAAATGACGCTCGAGCGCGCGTTCACCAGGAGCTGCAACGTGACCTTCGGCAAGCTGGCGTATCAGCTGGGCGCGGACCGGCTGCGCGCCACGGCGGAGAGATTCGGCTTCAACGAAAATTTCAAGTTCGGCGATTTCGTGGTATACAATTCCTCGTTTCCGCAGAGCATGCGCAATATGAACGGCCTGGTCTGGGCGGGCATCGGTCAGGGCGAGGTGCTGGTCACGCCGCTGCACATGGCGATGATCTCCGGCGCGGTGGCCAACGGCGGGCAGATGATGCAGCCGTACCTGGTGGAGGAGATCAAAACCTCCGCCGGACAGGTGCGCCGCAGGGGCGCGTCGAAGGTCTATCGCCGCGTGATGAGCGAGGAAACGGCGCAGACCATCGCGAAATATATGTATGAAACCGTGAGATCGGGCACCGCCTCGCGCGCGGCGATCTCCGGCTACACCGTCTGCGGCAAGACCGGCTCCGCCGAAACCAGCGATGATAAAACCAAGGAGACCAACGCCTGGTACACCGGCTTTGTGTATAGCGACAGCTGCCCCTACGCCATTTCCGTGGTTGTCGAGGAGGGCGGCGCAGGCGGCCAGATGGCGGCGCAGCTGGCGGCAAAGGCGCTGAAATACGCCGTGGAGAGGACGGAATGAGCGCGGCATGAACGCAAATCTCGAATGGAAGCTCCATAATCTGCCGGATTCGCCCGGCTGCTACCTGATGAAGCACGAGGGTGAGATCATTTATGTCGGCAAGGCCAAGAATTTAAAAAACCGCGTGAGTCAGTATTTCCACGCCTCCAAAAACCACACGCCGAAGGTGCTGGCGATGGTGGAAAAGATCGATGATTTTGACATCGTGCTGGTGGACGGCGAGCTCGAGGCGTTCACGCTGGAATGCAACCTGATCAAGAAGTATCTCCCGCACTACAACATCAAGCTCAAGGATGACAAGCAGTATCCCTATATCCGCGTGGATCTGAACGAGCCCTTTCCCTGTCCGGCGCTGGCGCGGCGGCAGGAGCGCGACGGCGCGCGCTATTTCGGTCCCTATCAGGGCGCGACGGTGGTGCGCGAGGTGCTGGATGTGGTGCGCGGCGTGTTCCCCGTGCGCGATTGCAGCTATGCCATCCGTCCGGATAAGCCGCGCCGCCCCTGCGTGCAGCATCAGATCGGACGCTGCCTCGCGCCCTGCGCGGGGCTGGTCCCGCAGGCGGAATATGCGGCGCTGACGGCGCAGGTGGTGGAATTTCTCTCCGGCAAATATCAGCCGGTTCTGGATAAGCTGACGCAGGAAATGCGCGCCGCGTCCGACGCGATGAATTACGAGCGCGCGGCGCTCTGCCGCGACCGCATCCGCGCGGTGGAAAGCCTGATGCAGAAGCAGAAGGCTATTTCCACCAGCTTCAGCGACCGCGACGTGATCGCCGTGATGCCGCACGACGCGGACGCCATGGCGGTGCTGCTCTACATTCGCGGCGGCCGCATGATCGGCTCCGAATCCTTCACGCTCAGCGGCGCGGGCGACGCGCCCATGGGCGAGGCGCTGACGCAGTTCATGCTGCAGTATTATTCCGCCGAGAACCTGCCGCCTACGGAGATCCTGCTGAGCAGCGAGCCGCCGGAGCGCCGCGTGATCGAGGAGCTGCTGGGCGAGCTGGCGGGGCGGCGCGTATACCTGAACGCGCCGATGCGCGGCGACAAGGTGAAGCTGGTGCGCATGGCGATGAAAAACGCGAAGGACATATGCCAGAAGCTGGATAAGAAGGCCGAGAGCAGCTATGCCCGCACGCTGGGCGCCGCGCAGGAGCTGGGCGAGGTGTTGGGGCTGCCCGAGGCGCCGAGGCGCATTGAGGGCTACGATATTTCAAACACCCAGGGCGCGCAGTCGGTCGCCAGCCAGGTGGTGATGATCGGCGGCGTGACCCGCCACGACCAGTATCGCATCTACCGCATCAAGACCGTGCAGGGCGCGAACGATTTCGCTTCCATGCACGAGGTCATTACCCGCCGCCTGACCCACGGCCTGAAGGAGCGCCGCGAGCGCATGGAGGCGGGACAGCCGCTGGAGGACGGCCGCTTTTCCGACCTGCCGGATCTGATCCTGATCGACGGCGGGCGCGGTCAGCTTTCCGCCGCGCTGGACGCGATGCACGCGCTGGGGCTGAACATACCGATGTTCGGCCTGGCTAAGCGCATCGAGGAGATCGTGCTGCCATACAGCGACGAAAGCATCCTTTTGGATCGGCATTCGCCCGCGCTGCACCTGATCCAGCGCCTGCGCGACGAGGCGCACCGCTTCGCCATCACGCACCACCGCAAGCTGCGCGGCAAGGCGTCCGTATCGTCGCAGCTCGACGGCGTGCCCGGCGTGGGTGAAAAGCGCAAGCGCGCGCTGCTGAAGCATTTTCAAACGGCGCAGGCGCTGCGCTCGGCCACGGTGGATGAGATCGCTGTGGTGGTGCCGCGTCCGGTGGCCGAGGCCGTGCATGAAATGCTGCACGCACCAGAGTCCGGTGATTGACAAAAATGCCAAAACGTGACACAATAGGAGCATGAGTTTATCCCCATTTGCATATCGAACGGAGGTTTTACGCATATGAAGATCGATTATCAGAAGCTGGATGCGCGGGTCATGGAGCTCAAGGATGAGCTGATCGCCGATATTCAGGCGTGGGTGGCGGTGCCCTCGGTGCAGTCCGCGCCGCTGCCGGGCATGCCCTATGGCGAAAACAACGCGAGGATGCTGGCGCTGGCGCTGGATACCGCGCGCCGCTACGGCTTTGAGACCCGCAATGTGGACAATTACGCGGGCGATATTACCATGGGCAGCGGCGAGCAGACGCTGGGCATTCTGGCGCATCTGGACGTAGTGCCCGCGGGCGAGGGCTGGAAGCACGAGCCCTTCGGCGGCGAGATCGACAACGGCCGCATCTATGGCCGCGGCACGATCGATGACAAGGGCCCGGCGCTGTGCGCGCTGTACGCCATGCGCGCCGTGCGCGATTGCGGCGTGCCCATGAAGGACGGCGTGCGCCTGATCCTCGGCTGCGATGAGGAGACCGGCATGTCCGATATGCGCTATTACGCTTCCAAGCATAAGATGCCTGATTACGGCTTTTCGCCGGATGCGTGCTTTCCGCTGATCAACATCGAAAAGGGCGGCGTGAACGTGGAGCTGATCTACGCGGCGGACGGTGAGAACGGCGCGGAGATTCCGGTATACGAGCTCTACGCGGGCGAGCGCCCGAACGTGGTGCCCGCGCACGCCTATGCCGTGGTTGGCGCAGACCGCGCGGGGATCGCCTTCATTCAGGCGAAGATCGGCGAGATCGCGCGTGAAATGAACCAGAAGCTCAGCGTGCGCGACCTGGGCGATGGCCGCGCCGAGATCAGCGCCGAGGGCGTGCTCAGCCACGGCTCTCTGCCGGAGCAGGGCGTGAACGCCGCCGGCATACTGATGCTGGCGCTGGATAAGCTGGGCGCGGGCAAGGCGGTGCTGCCGGCGCTGAAGATGATGAATGAAAAGATCGGCATGGAGCCGGACGGCGAATCGCTGGGCATCAAGTGCTCGGACGAGCTTTCCCACAACCTTTCCTGCAACCTGGGCATCCTGCGCTGGAACGGCCATGATTTCTCCGCCACGCTGGACATTCGCTATCCGCTGTGCACGAATGAGACCGAGATTCTGGGCAGGATCACGATGGCCGTTTCGCCCTACGGCGCGGGCGTGCGCATGCTCAGCGCGCATACGCCGCTGCATGTGCCCGCCGAGCACAAGGTCGTGCGCGGGCTGCTGAAGGTCTATAACGAGGTTACCGGCCAGAACGCGAGCCCCATCGCCATCGGCGGCGGCACCTATTCCCGCATGATGCCCAATACCGTGGCCTTCGGCATGGTGTTCCCCGATGAAGAGGACATGTGCCATGTGGCGGACGAAAATGTGGCGATTGACCGCATGATGGACGCCGTGAAGATCTATGCCCGCGCCATTGCGGAGCTGGGCAGCGGCAGCGTCGCCTGAAGTGGGGGCGCATCGGAAATGAACAGGGTTTTTTCCATAGCCATAGACGGCCCTGCGGGCGCGGGCAAATCGACCGTGGCGAAGGCGCTGGCGAAGCGCCTGAACGCCCGCTATCTGGATACCGGCGCGATGTATCGCGCGGTCGGGCTGTATTTCCTGCGCAGGGGGCTGACCGAGGATACCGCGCAGGTCGCACACCTGGCCTCGGATATGGACATCGCCGTGAAGTTTGAAGGCGATACGCAGCGCATGCTGCTCGACGGCGAGGATGTGACGCTGGCGATCCGTACGCCGGAGGCGAGCATGGCCGCCTCGCGCGTGTCCGCCGTGCCCGAGGTGCGCGCGCGCCTGGTGCGGCTCCAGCAGGAGACCGCGCGCGGCATCGCCATGGTGATGGACGGACGGGACATCGGCACGAAGGTGCTGCCGAATGCGGAGCTGAAGATCTACCTTACCGCCAGCTGCGAGGCGAGGGCGCTTCGGCGCTATGCCGAGCTGCGCAGCCGCGGCGAATGCCCCGCGTACCATGCGGTGCTGGATGATATTGTGGAGCGCGATTACAACGACAGCCACCGCGCCGCCTCCCCGCTGTGTCGGGCGGCGGACGCAAGGCTGCTGGATACCTCCGATATGACGCTCGCGCAGGTGATCGACGCTGCGGTTGCGCTCGCGCATGCGGCAGGCATAGAAGGGTAGGCGCGCGCATGGGCAAGCATTTTTACAACCTGGTATGGACGCTTACGCGCCCGCTGTACGACGTTATTTATCCCCGCCGCGTGACGGGGCTGGAGTATCTGCCCGCGGAGGGCGGGTTCATACTGTGCCTGAACCACATTTCCGCGCGCGACCCGCTGTTCGTGTCCTCGCGCATCCCGCGCAGGCGGCGCATATTCTTTCTGGCAAAGAAGGAGCTGTTCAAGAATCCGCTGTCGCGCTGGGCGGTCAGCCACCTGGGCGGCATACCGGTGGATCGCGGTCACGCCGATCTTTCGGCCATCCGCCGCGCCATGCAGGTGCTCAGGGAGGGTTTCGGACTGGGCATTTTCCCGCAGGGCACCCGCAGCCGCGATAATTCGCGCACGCCCATGCTCAATGGCGCGGCTATGATCGCGCTGCGCGGCGGCGTGCCGGTAATTCCGGCGTACATCGACGGGCCGTACAGGCGCTTTCACCATGTGGACATTCACTTTGGTATGCCGATCGATCTGTCAGATCTTGCGCGCCGGCTGGACAGCGAGGCGCTCTCGACGGCGACTCAGCGCATTTCGGATGCCATCTGGGGACTTTCCAACACAAAATTAACATCAAAAAACCATCAATAAATGAAATAACAAGCAGGAATTCCGCTAAATGCCGTCGAATAACGGCAGTTAGCGGAATTTAGATATGTCCGCGATGGGAAATTGTGTTAAGCCGGGGGCGGAGCTTTATCGCTGAGATTATCGTGGCCAGGCACGCCGGATTTTGCTTTGGCGTGCGGCGGGCGGTGGATACGGCGGCGGCCGCTGCACCCGCTTATACGCTGGGGCCTATTATTCACAATCCGCAAATGGTATCCGCGCTTGAAGCGCGCGGCGTGGTGAGCGTAGACGCGCCCGAGGCCGTTTCGGCCGGAGACCGCGTGGTGATCCGCTCCCATGGCGTGGGGCGCAAAACGGTCGAGGCGCTTTCGGCGCGCGGCTGTGAGGTGTTGGACGCCACCTGTCCCTTTGTGGCGCGCATTCATGAAATGGCGCGTCAGGCGTCGGGGGCGGGCAGGCCGGTCATTGTGGTGGGCGAGGGCGCGCATCCGGAGGTTCAGGGTATTTTGGGCTGGACGGATGGCGTGGGCTACGCCGTGATGACAGAGGCTGAGGCGCTGGCACTGCCGGAAATGGACGAGGCGCTGGTCGTATCGCAGACCACGATGGAGCCGGAGCGCTTCGAGGCGCTCTGCGCGGTGATCAGGCGGCGCGTGCGCAGGCCGGAGATTCGGAGCACCATCTGTCCGGCGACGCGGGAACGCCAGAGCGAATGCCAGCAGATCGCCGCGCGCGCCGATGTGATGATCGTGATCGGCGGCAGGCATTCGTCCAACAGCAACAAGCTGTACCAGCTGGCGAAGGCGCAGTGTCCCAGCACTTACTTCATTGAAACCGCGCGGGAGCTGAAAGAAATTTCACTCCCCTCGGCAAATATAATCGGGATTACAGCCGGTGCATCCACGCCGGATTGTATAATTAAGGAGGTTGTTGCAGGAATGAACGACATCGAGAAGAAAGTACCCGCAGAAGAAACTCAGGAACAGGCCGTTATGTCCATGGAAGACGTTGATAAGACGCTTGTTCAGCTCCGCCCCGGCCAGGTTGTAACTGGCACCGTTGTTCAGATCACGGACGACGAAGTTTGCGTCAACGTTGGCTATAAGGCAGACGGACTCGTGAAGAAGTCTGATCTTTCCTCTACCGATGTCAAGGTCGGCGATGAAATCGAGGTCGAAGTGGTGAAGGTGAACGACGGCGAAGGCAATGTGCTGCTTTCCCAGAAGAACATCATCAACCGCAAGGCCTGGGAAGAGATCGTGGCCAAGCAGGAAGCCGGCGAATTCGTGGAAGGCGTTGGCAAGGAAGCCGTCAAGGGCGGCCTGCTGGCAGACGTGATGGGCGTGCGCGCCTTTATTCCGGCCTCTCAGCTCTCCCTGCGTTATGTTGAGAAGATCGAGGAGTTCGTGGGTCAGCCCATGACGCTGAAGATCATCGAGATCGACAAGGCGAAGAAGCGCATCGTCGCTTCCCGCAAGGCTGTGCTGCTGGTGGAAGAAGCCGAGCGCAAAAAGGCGCTGTGGAACACCTTCGAAGTCGGCTCCATCGTTAAGGGCGTTGTTCGCCGCCTGGCGGACTTCGGCGCTTTCGTGGATATCGGCGGCGTGGACGGTCTGGTGCATGTGACCGACCTGAGCTGGGGCCGCGTAAAGCATCCGTCCGACGTGGTGTCCGTTGGTCAGGAGATCGACGTGAAGATCCTGAACGTGGATCCCGAGCGCGAGCGCATTTCCCTGTCCTACAAGCAGACTCAGCCCCGTCCGTGGACTGTGGCCGGCGAAAAGTATCCCGTGGGTTCCGTGGTCGAGGGCAAGGTTGTCCGCATCACCACCTTCGGTGCTTTCGTTGAGCTCGAGCCCGGCCTGGATGGCCTGGTGCACATTTCCCAGTGCGCGCTGACCCGCATTGCGAAGGTCGAGGACGCCGTGAACGTGGGCGACATCGTGCGCGTGAAGGTGCTGGACGTCAATACCGAAGCCAAGCGCATCAGCCTGTCTATCCG